>NZ_JAARMB010000039.1:0-21563 GCF_012985615.1 Pseudomonas sp. WS 5412 | reverse complement strand
GCTGGCCGTCATCCGATATTGATTTGGGGGGTAACCCGGCAGGACGCCGGGTTAGCCGCGCTGGGCCATGGATGGCCCATCGCGGCGGCCCCCCAAATCAATGTCGGATGACGGGCACACCGAGCCTAGGCGAGGTGCCGAGTGGTGGGGCAAGAGCCCTTTTGGTTACTTTTGGGGCTCTTTTCCAAAAGTGACCCGCCGTAAGGGCGGAACCAATAGCCGCCATAACCGCAACAACGGATATGTACACAACCCCAGAAAAGAGTTGTGTAGATACCTATGCTGCGATAGCGCTGGTTCAGTTAACCGATATTTGACTGACCCACCGCCATCGCAGGCCAGCCCGCTCCCACATTTTAATCAGTGTTCAGCTTGGTAATGGCATTGACCAGCACGTCGATGTCCGCCGCCGACGTCACCACCCCCGGCGTCACGCGTATGCAGGTACCAAACGCTGCCCCACTGCGCAGGGTGGTAAACAGGTTGTATTCATTAAGCAATCGATCCGCCATCACCTGTTGATCGCGCCCGTTGAACTTGAACGCCGTAATCGCGCAATACAACCGTGGATCATCCGAGGTCAGCACCTCGATCCCCGGCAATGGCCGTACCTGGCTCACCCACAGGTCACGCAGGTATTTCACCCGCGCCCCCTTGGCCTGCGCGCCGCCCAGGGTCCGATGCTCTTCGAGCACCAGCGGCAAGGTCATCAGCGCTGGAAAGTTCGGCGTGCTGTAGGACGTACGGGCGCGCACGTCGCTGGCTGGGTAATGGAACTCGCCCATGTCCGGGTCAATGTCCGCCAGCCGCTGCGGGGCGATATAGAGAAAGCCCAGGGTCAGCGGTGCACCGATCCACTTGTGCAGGTTGAAGCCGGCGAACGAGATGCCCAACTGGGCCAGGTCGAAGTCGATCTGGCCAAGGGCATGGGCGCCATCGAGGATGATTTCGACGCCATATTCCCGCGCAACCTGGGCGATGGCCTCCACCGGCATGACCAGGCCGGTGCGGTGGGTGACATAGGTCAGCGCCATCAGCCTCAGGCGTGGGTAACGGCTGAAGGTGTCGCGATAAGTCTGCAGCAGGCTGTCGAAGCTGGCCGGATGGGCGTGGGACACTTCGATCACCTCTACGCCCCGGTAGCCGGCGAGCCAGCGCATGGCGCCTTTGACCGTGTCGTATTCCAGATCGCTGATCAGCACCTGGTCGCCCGGCTGCAGGCGGTTGTAGTTGCGGATCAGCGACTGCAGGGCTTCGGTGGCATTGCGGGTGAAAGCAATCGCTTCTGGGTCGACGTTGACCAACTCGGCCAGTTGCCGGCGAATCTCGACGTGTTGCCCTTGCTCGAAGCGCTGGCGCACATGCACCGAGTTGCTGCGATTGATGAAGGCCACGTGCTCCTGATACTGGGCCAACACGGCCCGGCTCATGCGGCCAAAGTAGCCGTTTTCCAGGTTGATGGGGCCGGGCTCCAGGTCATAGCGCTGGGCAATGGCCTGCCAATAGGCTTCGTCGCGGGTGTGGGGCATGGGCGGGCTCGGTTAGTGGCGCGGGGCGGGTTTACCGTGTTTGGCGCGTAGCGGTTCCAGCAGTTCGGACAGGCCGTTGTGGTCGATTTCCTGCATCAAGGCCAGCAAACCGCCCAGCTCGCCGTGGGGAAAACCTTCGCGGGCAAACCAGTTCAGGTACGGGCCGGGCAGGTCGGCAATGATCCGGCCCTTGTACTTGCCGAACGGCATTTGGCGGGTGATCAGCAGTTCGAGTTTTTCGGGGTTCATACGGGCTTCAGGCAATCAGGAGGATGCCTTGGAAAATACAGGCATTCTGCATGAAGGCCAAATGACAGATCATGCAAATAAAGCGGATACAGATTTGAGGTTTATTTATAACTTATTGAAAAATAAGGAATAAATATTGATTCAAGACCTGGCACGGGCGCTGCAACTACCTCAATACCTTTCTAAACCCGCGAAGGAATTGAAAAATGACTGATATCAACAAAGAGTCGATCTCCGTACTCAATGACCTGATCGAAACCAGCAAAGACGGCCAGGAAGGCTTCAAGACCTGCGCAGAAGACATCAAGCACCCTGAGCTCAAGGCGCTGTTCATCAAGCGTTCCGCAGACTGCGCGTCGGCGGCTGCCGAACTGCAAACGGCGGTGCGGGCCTTGGGTGGCGATCCGGAAGATTCCGGCAGCGTGGCCGGCGCACTGCACCGTGGCTGGGTCGACGTGAAGTCGATGGTCACCGGCAAGGACGAAGAAGCGGTACTCAACGAAGCCGAGCGCGGTGAAGACCACGCACTGAAGGCTTACAAAGAGGCCATCGAGAAAATCAACAAGCACAACCTGGTCGGTATTCGTGACCTGGTTGAGCGCCAGTATCATGGTGCGCAACGCAATCACGACCAGGTGAAAGCCCTGCGTAACCAGGCTCGCGCCCAGTCCTGAGCTGCGCCGAGGTAACAAATGTGGGAGCAGGCAAACCTGCTCTCACCGGTAATTGCGCCGTACCCCGATACAAATGTGGGAGCTGGCTTGCCTGCGATAGCGGTTGATCAGTCGATGTATGTATCGACTGAAATGACGCCATCGCGGGCAAGCCCGCTCCCACATTTTTTATTTCACATGCCTGATCAGCCGATGCTGATCGCCGGCAACTCAGTCAAGGTCACAACCTGCTGTTTGCGTGGCGCGAGGATCTCGGCTTCGCCATCCACCACCAACTCATCACGCTGGTTGAACACCTGGGTGGCAATCCGCACGCGGAACTTGGGCAGCTTCTCGAGGATTTCCAGACGTACGGTCAAGGTGTCGCCGATTTTCACCGGCTTCTGGAAGCTCATCTGCTGACCGATATAGATGGTGCCCGGCCCAGGCAGCTCACAAGCGACTGCCGCGCTGATCAAGGCGCCGCTGAACATGCCGTGGGCGATCCGCTCCTTGAACATGGTCGCCTTGGCGAATTCGGCATCCAGGTGCACCGGGTTATGGTCGCCGGACATTGCCGCGAACAGCTGGATATCGCGCTCTTCTACGGTTTTGCTGTAGGTGGCTTTCTGGCCAACTTCGAGGGCTTCGTACGGAGTGTTGGTAACCTGGGTCATCTGATCCTGCATCCTGTGGCTAATCGGTAATCTTAATTCGTTGATTTTAAACGAAAATATTTATGCGTTCACTCGCAGCGCGCCGGCCGGCGATGGTTCACGGCCTGGGCCATCCAGGCCAGCACATCAGCGGTGACCGCATCGCGGTTGGTTTCATTGAAGAGTTCGTGGCGCGCCTGCGGGTAGATGTTCACGTGCAGGTTCTGGCAGCCGGCATCGCGCAATGCGTTGGCCAGGCTGGTGAGACGCTTGCCTTCACTGACCGGATCACATTCGCCGCCCATCACCAAAATCGGCAGGCCCGGATCAATCTGTTTGAGATTGGACGCTTTGCTGATTTGCTGCAAGCCACCCAGCAGGTCGATCCATAGCTGGTTGGTGCAACGAAAGCCGCACAGGGGGTCGTTGACGTACTTGTCCACTTCGTCCGGGTCGCGGCTCAGCCAGTCAAACGCCGTGCGGTTGGGCTTGAAGGCCTTGTTGAACGAGCCAAACGACAGAAACTCGATCAGTGCGCTGCGGCCCCTGAGGCCCTGGCGCAGGCGTTCGGCCCGGGCGATCAGGCGGGCGGCGCGGTACAGGGCCACCGGCTGGAAGTTCGACCCACTGAGAATCGCCCCGTGCAGGCTGGCACTGTGATGCAACAGATAGGCCTGGGCGATATAGCTGCCCATGCTATGGCCCAGCAGGAGGATCGGCACACCGGGGGCTTGCTGGCCGATGTGCTGGTTGAGCGCGGCCAGGTCACCTACCACTTTGTTCCAGCCATCGCGCTCGGCAAACAGGCCCAGGGTGCCTTCATCGGCGGTACGGCCATGGCCGCGCAGGTCCGGGGCGTACACGCCGTAGCCGGCATCACACAGGGCCTGGGCCAGGCGCGCATAGCGGCCGCTGTGCTCGGCCATGCCATGGGCCAGCATCACCAGCGCCGTGGGCGTGCCGTCCGGTAGCCACTGGTTGACGTACAGGCGGCTGCGGTCGTTCGCGGTCAGCCAGAAAGTGGTGTGGTTCATGGCGCTTCCTTTGCTCAGGGTCGTTGCAGTGTATAGCTCATCCGAGGGCCGGCGTCTGATCACCCGCGGCCTCAGGGGCAAGATTCATACAATCAATGACACGTTTTAGTGTATTTGCCTGTTTGGCCATAGCTGCTAACGTCCCCGAAGCTCCGCTTCCCTTAAACAGCCGGAAGCGGTCGGGCACACTCGGGTAAGAGGACAAGAATAATGCAACCTGATTTCTGGAATGACAAACGCGCAACAGGCGTTCCCAACGAGCTTGACCTGTCGGCGTACAAGTCAGTAATCGAAGTCTTCGAGCGTTCCTGCAAAGCCTTTGCCGACCGTCCGGCATTCAGCAACATGGGGATCACCCTGACCTACGCCGACCTGGAGCGCCAGAGTGCGGCGTTCGCCGGCTACCTGCAACACCACACCGATCTCAAGCCGGGCGACCGTATTGCGGTGCAGATGCCCAACGTCCTGCATTACCCGATTGCCGTGTTCGGCGCCTTGCGCGCCGGGCTGGTGGTGGTCAACACCAACCCGTTGTACACCCCGCGGGAGATGCGCCATCAGTTCAAGGATGCGGGCATTCGTGCGCTGGTCTATCTCAACCTGTTTGGTTCCAGGGTCCAGGAAGTGGCGGCTGACACCGAGATCGAGTACCTGATCGAAGCGAAGATGGGCGACTTCATGCCCGCCGCGAAGGGCTGGCTGATCAACACCGTGGTCGACAAAGTGAAGAAGATGGTCCCGGCCTACAGCCTGCCCCGGGCGGTGTCGTTCAAGCGCGCGTTGCGCATGGGCGCGGGCCTGGCCGTGACCCGCCACCCGATAACCCTCGATGACATCGCCGTGCTGCAATACACCGGCGGCACCACCGGCCTGGCCAAGGGCGCGATGCTCACCCACGGCAACCTGGTAGCCAACATGCAGCAGGTGCGGGCGTGCATGTCACAGCTGCGTGAAGACGGGCATCCGCTGGTCAAGGAAGGGCAGGAGGTAATGATTGCGCCGCTGCCGCTGTATCACATCTATGCCTTTACGGCGAACTGCATGTGCATGATGGTCACCGGCAACCACAACGTGCTGATCACCAATCCACGGGACATCGGCGGCTTTATCAAGGAATTGAAGAAGTGGCGGTTTACCGGGTTGCTGGGGCTCAACACACTGTTTGTCGCCTTGATGGAGCACCCGGATTTCAAGACCCTGGACTTCTCCCACCTGAAGATCACCAACTCCGGCGGTACCGCCCTGGTCAAGGCCACCGCCGAGCGCTGGAAGCAGATCACCGGCTGTTCCATCGGTGAAGGCTACGGCCTGACTGAGACGTCGCCAGTGGCCAGCACCAACCCCTACGGTGATCAATCGCGCCTGGGCACCGTGGGTATTCCAGTGCCGGGCACGGCGATGAAGGTTATTGATGACGCCGGCGTCGAGTTGCCGATGGGCGAGCGGGGCGAGTTGTGCATCAAGGGCCCGCAGGTCATGAAGGGCTACTGGCAGCAACCGGCGGCCACTGCCGAGACCCTGGACGCCGAGGGCTGGCTCAAGACTGGCGATATTGCGGTGATCGACCCCGACGGTTTTGTGCGCATTGTCGACCGCAAGAAAGACCTGATCATCGTCTCGGGCTTCAATGTGTACCCCAACGAGATCGAAGACGTGGTGATGGCCCACCCGAACGTTGCCAACTGCGCGGTGATCGGCGTGCCTGACGAGCGTACCGGCGAGGCGGTGAAACTGTTCGTGGTGGCGCGGGCCCAGGGTGTCAGCCTTGAGGAGCTGAAGACTTACTGCAAGGCCAACTTCACCGGCTACAAAGTGCCCAAGCACATTGTGTTGCGCGACTCGTTGCCGATGACGCCGGTAGGCAAGATCCTGCGCAGAGAGCTTCGCGATATCGCCTGACCTGAATTGAAATGCGATTCAAATGTGGGAGCTGGCAAGCCAGCTCCCACATTTACGGTGTACACCCTTAAAGTAGAGCGGTTTCGCAGGTTATAGAATCTTTGCTCTAAAAATGACTACTGCATATTCTTGAGTCATGTTTATGACTGTAGGGGCCTCTTTTGGCTCTAGGCGGCCCTTGGCAAAGCTGCTACTCTCGGCGCGCTTTGTGACCTCTCGGCCTGCTTGAAACAGCCGGAATCACCTAAAAACACACAAATAATAATCGCATCAAATGCGGTGAATGAATTCGCGTCGCTGAGGAGTGGGCTTCCATGATCGAAGACTTTTGGAAGGATAAGTACCCCGCCGGGATTGCTGCAGACATCAATCCAGACGAGTATCAAAATATTCAGGCGGTACTGAAACAGTCCTGCCAACGCTTCGCCGACAAACCGGCTTTCAGCAACCTGGGCAAGACAATCACCTACGGTGAGTTGTACGAATTGTCCGGTGCCTTTGCCGCGTACCTGCAACAGCATACCGACTTGCAGCCCGGTGATCGAATCGCCGTGCAATTGCCCAACCTCCTGCAGTATCCGGTCGCCGTGTTTGGCGCTATCCGCGCCGGCCTGATCGTGGTCAACACCAACCCGCTGTACACCGCGCGGGAGATGGAACACCAGTTCAACGACTCCGGGGCCAAAGCCCTGATCTGCCTGGCCAACATGGCGCACCTGGCAGAAAAAGTCGTGCCCAAGACTGGCGTCAAGCACGTGATCGTCACCGAAGTGGCTGACCTGTTGCCGCCGCTCAAGCGGTTGCTGATCAACAGCGTCATCAAGTACGTGAAGAAGATGGTCCCGGCCTATCACTTGCCCCAGGCGATCAAGTTCAACGACGTCCTGGCCAAGGGGCATGGCCAGCCGGTCACCGACGCCAGCCCGGCCAGCGAAGACGTCGCCGTACTGCAATACACCGGCGGCACCACCGGCGTGGCCAAGGGCGCAATGCTGACCCATCGCAACCTGGTCGCCAACATGCTGCAGTGCAAGGCGCTGATGGGCTCCAACCTCAACGAAGGCTGCGAGATCCTGATCACGCCGCTGCCGCTGTACCACATCTATGCCTTCACCTTTCATTGCATGGCGATGATGCTGATCGGCAACCACAACATCCTGATCAGCAACCCGCGCGACCTGCCGGCGATGGTCAAGGAGTTGTCGAAGTGGAAGTTCAGCGGCTTTGTCGGCCTGAACACCCTGTTCGTGGCCCTGTGCAACAACGAAGGCTTCCGCAAGCTGGACTTCTCGGGGCTCAAGGTCACGCTGTCGGGTGGCATGGCATTGCAACTGGCGGCGGCCGAGCGTTGGAAGGCCGTGACCGGCTGCAATATCTGTGAAGGTTACGGCATGACCGAAACCAGCCCGGTGGCCACGGTCAACCCGATCCAGAATATCCAGATCGGCACCATCGGCATCCCGGTGCCCTCGACCCTGTGCAAAGTCATCTCGGATGAGGGCGTCGAGTTGCCCCTGGGCGAAATCGGCGAGCTGTGCGTCAAGGGCCCGCAAGTGATGAAGGGCTACTGGCAGCGTGAAGACGCCACCGCCGAAGTGCTCGACAGCCAAGGCTGGCTGAAGACCGGCGATATCGCGATCATCCAGCCAGACGGCTACATGCGCATCGTTGATCGCAAGAAGGACATGATTCTGGTCTCCGGTTTCAACGTCTACCCCAACGAGCTGGAAGACGTGCTGGCAAGCCTGCCGGGCGTGCTGCAATGCGCGGCCATTGGTGTACCGGACGAGAAATCGGGCGAGCACATCAAGCTGTTCATCGTGGTCAAGCCAGGCGCGACACTGACCAAGGAGCAGGTGATGGAGCATATGCGCGCCAACGTCACCGGCTACAAAGTGCCGAAGGCTGTCGAGTTCCGCGAAGCACTGCCGACCACCAACGTGGGCAAGATCCTGCGTCGTGAGTTGCGCGATGAAGAGATGAAGAAACTGGGCCTGAAGAAGTAAACAAAAAGCCCCGCGAATGCGGGGCTTTTTATTGGGCGCTGAGTGTCGACTGACCCACCGCTATCGCCGCGATGCGGCGACCCGACAAGCCATTTGTCCTGGGCCGCACTCAAAACACCTGTACAGCACAACCCCTGTGGGAGCGGGCTTGCCCGCGATGGCGTCCTGTCAGCCCCCACATTTCTGATCGGGTGTTTACAGGGCGAACTGCGCGAAGCTCACGCCAGCGCCTGCCGGGCGTACATCCTTCAGGAACGAGTCCTTGTCCGCGCTCAGCTCCAGGGTAATCTCCGGCTTGCGCTTGCCTGCATTGCGTACCACCAACCCTTCAAGCTTCTCACGCAGGTACACGGTCGGTACTTTCAGGTGCAGCAGTTGATCGGTTTCGGCGTTGTGCATCAACAAATGAATCCACTCGTACTGGCCAATGGCGATGCGCGCCACCGGCAGGTCGAACCACCAGATGTTGCGCTTGCGGTCCAGGTCGGTGAAGTGGCAGTTGTTGACACCGAGCACGGCACCGCCCAGTTCCAGGTTTCTGCGGGCGATGGCCTGTGATTTATTGAGTTTCATAACCTTCCTACGGGATCTGTTATTCAGCGGTTGAGCCTGAATCTGCCGGGCATTCTCGTGGGTTGGCCGCAAAACATAAAGCCAAACCTGTACGGGGTGATGAAATGCCTGACGCAAATAATTGAAACTCTACGCAAACGCCCAGGGTCAATCCTTAGGTAATGACCAAAACCCTTGATTGTTCTTACGGAGAAATACCATGGGCAGCACAGCGGATAAGGCAAAAGGTTTAGCGAACGAAGCCATTGGCAATATCAAACAAGGTGTCGGCAAAGCCACTGACAACACCCAGCTTGAGGCCGAAGGCAAGATCCAAGAGAAGAAGGGCGAAGCCCAGCAAGCGATCGGCAAGGTCAAGGACGCGGTAAAGAATACGGTCGACAAAGCCTGATTCACCCGCCTGCCAACACGCAGCATAACGGTCATCCACGGATGGCCGTTTTTATGTCAAGCCGGCGGATTAAAGTTTCGAAATTGTTTCAAGGTCGCCAAATAGGCTACCTTGATGTAGAAAACGGCCCCTGAGTCGCCCACGAACTCAACCTTTTTGCGGCGAAAGGAGACGCTATGATTTTTCCGGTATTAAAAGATCTGCCGCTGCACCGCGTATTGATGCGCACCGTCACAGAGTTCATCGACGACGAGATGCCCACCTACGCCTCGGCACTGGCCTACCAGATGCTGTTTTCATTGTTTCCCTTCCTGCTGTTCCTGATTGCCCTGATTGGTTTCCTGCACCTGCCGGACTTCTTCAGCTGGTTGCGCCTGCAATCGGAGCTGGTGTTGCCGCCCCAGGCCCTGGAGCAGGTCAACCCGGTGATTGACCAATTGCAGCAATCCAAGGGTGGGCTGTTGTCGGTGGGTATCGTCATCGCGCTGTGGACCGCCTCGGCGGGCGTGCGCCTGATGATGAGCGCGATGAACGCCGCCTACGACGTGGTGGAAGGCCGGCCGATCTGGAAACGTTTCCCGCTGTCGATTCTCTACACCGTGGGTATCGCCGGTATGTTGCTGGCCGCCGCCGCGTTGATGGTCCTGGGGCCGCAAGTGATGGAGTGGCTGGCCGGGCAGATTGGCATGCAGGAGTTCGTCGTTACCCTGTGGACCATCCTGCGCTGGCCGTTGATTGTGATCCTGCTGATGTTCGCCGTGGCCTTGATGTACTACGTGATGCCGGACGTGAAGCAGAAATTTCGCTTTATCACGCCAGGCTCGGTGCTGGCGGTGGTGGTCTGGATCGTGGCTTCCCTGGGCTTTGGCTATTACGTGAAAACCTTCGCCGACTACAACGCCATGTACGGCAGCATCGGCGCGATCATTGTCCTGCTGTTGTACTTCTATATTTCCGCCGCCGTATTACTGCTGGGCGCGGAGATGAACGCGGTGATCGAGCACATGTCTGCCGAAGGCAAAGACCCGGGCGAAAAAGACTTTGGCGAACACCACCCTGATCAAAAACAGCATGTCTCGGGCCTTGGCCGGGACCATTCGCTGCCCAAACCCACCTCTGATGAAAGTTGATCGATGATTCGTGAAATCCTGAAAATGGGCGACGAACGCCTGCTGCGTATCGCGCCCCCGGTGCCCCCGGAAATGTTCGACAGCCCCGAGCTGTGGCAACTGATCGACGACATGTTCCAGACCATGGAACACGTGGGTGGCGTTGGCCTGGCCGCGCCGCAGATTGGTGTCGACCTGCAACTGGTGATCTTCGGCTTCGAGAGCAGCGAGCGCTACCCGGATGCCCCGGCGGTGCCCCAGACCATCCTGATCAACCCGTTGATTACCCCGCTGAGCCCGGTGTTGGAGGAGGGTTACGAAGGCTGCCTGTCGGTGCCAGGCCTGCGCGGTGCGGTGGATCGCTACCAGCAGATTCGCTACGAGGGTTTTGACCCCAAGGGCGAGCCGATTGTGCGGATTGCCGATGGCTTCCATGCGCGGGTGGTGCAACATGAATGCGACCACCTGATCGGTCGCCTGTACCCGTCGCGGATCACAGACTTCAGCAAATTCGGGTTTATCGAGGTGATGTTCCCGGAGCTGGATCCCGCCGCCGACGCTTAACCCTGGCGGCACAGGCCCATGGCAATCATCGGCTTGTTGCGTTTATAGCGCACCAGGCGCTCTGCCAGCGACTGCGGCAACACGGTCTGCTGGCTGAAGCCCTGGGCTGTATAAAACCCTTCCAGGTCGGGGTGGCACAGTAGCCACACCGTGCCTTCGACAGGCGCAATCGCTTCAGCGATCAGCCGCGCCGCCAGCCCTTGCCCGCGTAATGCCGGATCGACAAACAGCCCGGTCAGCCACTGACCGCCGACCACGGGGCTCAGGCACAGGCCGGCGACGATCTCGCTGTTGCGCGCGACCCACAACTGGCCGCCCTTGAGGGCTTTCATCGGCGAGTTATGGCGGCGGTAGAACTTGTTCAGCAACGGCCACAGGGGCTCTGCCAGTAGATCAATGTGCAACTCGGGCATGGTATTTGGACAAGCGTGATCAAGGGCTGGGGATTATAAGTCGGGCAAAGCGCCTTCTGTTGGGCAATAGGTGTTATACCCATGCTTACTTCCTCTGTTAGTGGAGCATGCATCATGGCCAAAGGTATGGATTCAAAGAAAGCCGCGAAGAAAAAACCGGCAAAGACCGCCGATGAAAAACGCGCGGACAAAAAAGCCAAGAAAACTGAGACAGGCCTGTTCGGTCACTAAGCCCTTCACTGTAGGAGCGAGCGAGCTCGCTTCTACACGGCAAGATACATCCTGATATCCCCCTCGCACGCCCCTCCAACCTCTATTTACCAATGCTGGCTGATTAATGGCCTTGCAGAGTGCCAAGCCCTGTCTATGCTCACCCATAACCACTTATGTCGCTTGCCATATGAAGCGTTCTGGGTGGTTTTTGGCATAGCGAGCGCGTACCTCAACGCGCCGGGAAAAATGGAGCCTTAAGTTAAATGGACTTGCGTGTGTCGGTTGAAGCAGGCCCCAGAGAGGGTCATCAAGAAAAGGATGCCTTGAAGCGAGTGTTGCCCCATGGACTCTCCGATTAGTCATCATTTATCTATCGCCTGACACTTGTCCTGTCTCTGGACGATTGCGTTTGCCTGTTTTGTGGAAAGTTGTGCTGGGTCAAATCCAAGAACTAACCGTCATTCAAAGACAGCGCTGAAGGTGATCCGACCATGTTTAACCTGCACCACAAATCCGACCTGTTGCAAATCGAACGTTTTTCCTGCGCGTTGACCCAGGCCCAGGCCAAGCTGGCGGCGATCAGCCGCTCCATGGCGATGATCGAGTTTGATCGCGACGGCATAGTCCTGGATGCTAACGAAAACTTCTGTAAGACAATGGGTTACAGCGCCGAGGAAGTACGTGGCAAACACCACCGAATCTTCTGTGAAGAGTCCTACTACCGCAGCGACGCCTACGCCAAGCTGTGGCGCGACCTGGCCCAGGGCGAGCCCATCAGCGACACGTTCATGCGCTTGACCAAGAGCGGCGAGGAGGTGTGGCTGGAGGCCAGCTACATGCCGGTGTTCGGTCCGGATGACCAGGTGCAGAGCGTGATCAAGGTGGCGTCGGACATTTCCGAACGGATCCACCGCGAACATGAAAACCAGAGCCTGATTGACGCCATCGGCCGCTCCATGGCGGTCATCGAGTTCACGCCCCAGGGGCAGATCCTCAATGCCAACCAGAACTTCCTGAAGACGGTGCAATACTCCCTCGGTGAAATCGTTGGTCAGCACCACAGCATGTTCTGTGACCGCGCCGAGGTGGAGTCACCGACTTACAAGGCGTTCTGGGCGTCGCTCAACCGGGGTGAATTTCACTCCCATCGTTTTGAACGGCGCAACAAGTATGGCCAGACGCTGTTTCTGGAAGCCTCCTACAACCCGATCTTCGATGCCAATGGCCGCCTGTACAAGGTGGTGAAGTTCGCCAGTGATATCACCCACCAGGTCACCACGTTGCGGACCGCTGCCGATTCGGCCCACGCCACCTCGGTGCAGAACGACGCCTGCGCCCGTAAGGGGTCGGAAGTGGTGCAGCAGACGGTGCAGATCATCGAAGAAATTTCCCGCGACCTGAATCAGGCGGCGCTGAGCATCGACGCGGTGAGCAAGCAGTCGGACATTATCGGCACCATCGTGCAGACCATTCGCGGGATTGCTGATCAAACCAACCTGTTGGCGCTTAACGCGGCCATTGAAGCCGCGCGCGCCGGTGAGCACGGGCGTGGGTTTGCGGTGGTGGCGGACGAGGTGCGCAGCCTGGCCGCGCGTACCAGCCAGGCGACGATCGAGATTGTCGACGTGGTGCGCAAAAACCACGACTTGTCCCTGAGCGCGGTATCGAGCATGCAGTCGAGCCTGAGCCGTACCGGGCTGGGGGTGGAATTGGCCAATGAAGCGGGGCAGGTGATCCTGGAGATCCAGGAGGGCTCGCGGCATGTGGTGGATGCTATCGGCCAGTTCAACTCCACCCTGCAGTTGCAGTAACGGGACCGTGCCCACCCTGTGGTGAGGGAGCTTGCTTCCGTTGGGGCGTGAAGCGGCCCTAAATGGGACTGCTACGCAGTCCAACGGGAGCAAGCTCCCTCGCCACAGCAGTTCCCTCGCCACAGCAAGCCCGCTCGCCACAGGTCAACGGGAGAGTGGGTTGCCAGGCTCAACCCGTGCAGAGCGGCAGTGGCGGGTGATATCAGATGGCAGCCAGGGTATCTTTCACGGCCTTGATCTGCGGGTCAGCGGTCTTCTCGGCGAACTGCTGCGCCGCCTGCATCTTCAGGCGCTCAGTCACTTCCAGGGCAATGGCATTCTGCTGTTCGATAGGCATCGCTTTCACTTCTTCTTCGGTCAGGCCCTTTTCCTTGAGGATCTGATCGCGAATGCGCTCGGCCGGCGTCTTGGCCATGTAGTCGGTGAACTCTGTCCGGGCCTGGGTGCTGGTCGCGGTGGCCGGCGTGGTGCTGGTCGGCGGTGTTGCCTGCAACTGCAGGCGGGTCTTGGCAAACGCCGCATCCACGTTGCTGGCCGTGGTGTCGGTGGCCTTTTGCGTGGCCTGTACCTGGGTCGCGGCGGCAGCGTTCTGCACGTTTTGCATCACGCCGCTGTACAGCGCGCTGGCGGCGGCGTTGGCCGGGTCCAGGTCGGGGCGTTTGGACTGTTGGATCACGGACGAGACTTGGGTATTGACCAACATGATCGGGCACCTGTGGTTTTGAACGGTCCATAGGGTTTAGCAATTAGCGTGCCGGGAACTAAAACCCCGTATTCATTGGCTGTGAGGGCAATACCGAGGCAAGAGGCGGGTTGCCGACGGCCAATGTTTGCCGTCGGCGGCCATTGCCTTCAGTAGGTAATGGGAATCTCGAAGACCTGGAAGGCATCGTCCTGCGGCTGATACCCCAGAACCCGTGTGGTCTCGCTCAAGTCCAGGCGCTTGAAGCGGTTATTGGAAATGCCATGGGCGATCAGGTGCTTGACCCCCTCGGCCTCCACCGAGCGCTGCAACAACTGCACGGCATCCCGAGGGCTGAGCCAGGCGCTGAGGTCGCGGGCGTTGTTCAGGTCGTGGGTTTCGGCAAATTCAAACGCGCCAATGCGTAACGCGATGGTGGAGAGTGGGGTTTTGGCTGCGTAATACCCGCACAGCGCTTCGCCGTAGCATTTGCTCACGCCATACAGGTTGGCCGGCAGCACCGGCATGCCCGGGGTGATTTGCCGATCCACCGGGTAGCCTTCGATGGTCTGGGCGCTACTGGCGAAGACCAGGCGCTTGACGTTGGCGGCCACGGCCGCTTCGAACAGATAGGTGGTGGCGAGGATATTGTTGGGGAGCAGTTCGTCGAAGGTGGCGCTGGCGTGGGGAATGCCCGACAGGTGCACAACCACGTCGATGCCGTCGAGCAGTGCGGTGAGGGCCGTTCTGTCACTCAAGTCGGCCTGCACGAAGCGATGGCCGTCGAGGGCGAAGCCCGGTGCGACGCGGTCGGTGAGGGTAAAGCGGTAGCGATCTTTCGACGCTTCGAAAAATGTCTTGCCGATCCTGCCGCAGGCGCCGGTGAGCAGTACGTTGAGTCCTTTCATCGTGTAATCCTTAGTTGTGACCGTCGAGGGCAAAGGCCTGGAAACCTGGGCGCTGGCTGAGCAGGGCGTAGTACGCATCGACAGCCGGGTAGCGAGGGCGCTCCATGGGCGTCATCCGCCAGCGGTGCACCGACAGGCCGACCAGGATATCGGCGAGGCTGAAGCTGTCACCGGCCACATAGGCGCCGGTCTTGATCAACTGCTGCTCCAGCAATCCCATCTTGTCGTTCCAACCGCGCACACCGGCAGCAATGCGCTGCGGGTCCTGGAAGTCCGGGTTCTGGCGCACCAGGGCGTGGAAGGCATAGCCCCAGGAGGGATTGAGTTCGGTGGCTTGCCAGTCCATCCATTGCTCGACCCTGGCGCGAGGCGCGGGGGCGGCGGGCAGCAAGTCATGGCGCTGGTGCAGGCCCACCAGGTAACGGCAGATGGTGTTGGATTCCCAGAGCACGCCGTTGTCGTCAATGATCACCGGCACCTGGGCATTGGGGTTCAGGGCGAGGAAGGCGGGTGATTGGGTGGGGGTGAAGCCGATGCCCCAGTCTTCGCGCTCGTAGGGGATGTTCAGTTCCTGGCAGGTCCACAGGACTTTTCGTACGTTGATGGACGAAGTGCGACCCAAGATTTTCAGCGCGTGTCCCATGGTGCTTCCCTGGCAGGTGTGAATTGGCGTTGGCCAATTTAGCAGGGGCCAAGTGGGCACGGTAAAAAATGTGGGAGCTGGCTTGCCTGCGATGGCGGTGTGCCAGTCATTATCTTGGGTGGCTGACACACCGCCATCGCAGGCAAGCCAGCTCCCACCTTTTTGATCGCGTCTGGGCTTTAGTTGTGCAGTGTTTGCTGGTCCATCAATGTGCCCATCAGCAACACGCCCAACTCGCTCAACTGGTGAATCGCCAATGCCCTGTCGCGGTCTTTGCCGGTCAGGTCTTCGGACAGGTCCAGCAGTAATGTGGTGACCGAGGATAGAGTTTCATAGCTGTTGGCAATCAGGCTTTCGCTGCTGGCGCCGGAAGTGACGGTGAACAGAGTGGAAGGTTCGGGCGCGGGGGCGGTTGGGGGGTTGAGGTAGTGATCAATGGCGCGGTGGGCGGCCAGGTTGAGTTTTGCGTCCTCATGCGGAGGATTGGGAGTAACTTTGAACATGGTTATGACCTTTGGCTGGGCCACCACCGGATCGCTACTAAACGAAAGGGTGGCGGCTGTACGCAGGTTAGTAGACCGGTAAAGTCACACAAAAACCCGGCGCACCACGAGGGCGCCCTGCGCACAGCCACCATCAAGCACAGGCGGGTAAGCCTGATAGATGAAGCTCATGCTCATTTTGTATGACTGCTCAGGCTACTAAACCCGATCACCGAGACATTCAGCGACCGAGCCACCTTAGAGAGCCCTACCCAGGCGCACAAGCCGGCGGATTCTGACGCAACCGTAGGTAACGGAGCAAGGCGTGGCCGCACAGTCAGCCCATTCCTACAGCCAATGCCTAGCTGCTCTCGCGTACCTTCAACTCAAACCCCATATCCACCACCGGCTGGGCGATTTTGTTGCCGGCCATCACCGTCAGCAAATGCTCTGCCGCGCGTCGGCCAATGGCTTCGCGTGGGGTGCTGATGCTGCTCAGGCGCGGCACCATGAAGCTGGAGGCGGGCAGGTCGTTGAAGCCCAGTACCGCCACTTGCTGCGGCACCTTGATCCCGTGGCGCAGGGCTTCGAGCAGCGCACCCTGGGCCAGGTCGTCGTTGCCGAAGAAGATCGCGTCCACATCCGGATGGCTGGCCAGCAGTTGCAGGAACAACTCGCCATCCAGGCCCACCGACGAGGGGCGCGGGGTCAGCAGTTCGAGGGTTGGGTCATACAAACCGGCCTGTTGCAGGCCACGGCGGAAGCCTTCACCGCGCAGCAGCGTGCGCTGGTCCAGTTGTGCGCCGACATAGGCCAGGCGTTTGCGACCCCGGGAGATCAGGTGCGCTGCTGCGGTTTCGCCGGCACTGATCTGCGAGAAGCCGACGCAGTTGACCCCGGCCGTCGGGTCCAGGTCCATCATGTACACGCAGGGCACATTGCTCGACTCCACCATGCGCCGGGCGCTTTCGGTGCGGTCAAAGCCGGTCAGCAGCAGGCCGCGTGGCTGGTAGGCCATGTAGTTGCGCAACAGGTTTTCTTCTTCGTCCCGGGAATAGTGGGTGTTGCCGATCAGCACTTCGAAGCCCTTGGGCCGTAGCACCTGATGAATGGCTTCGAGGGTTTCGATAAACAGCAGGTTGGACAGCGAGGGCACCAGCACCACCACCGACTGGCTGCGGGCGGAGGCCAGGGCGCGGGCGGCCGGGTTGACCACGTAGTTCAGCTCGGCAGCGGCTTTCTGCACTTTTTCCACCAGTTCGGTGGCCACGGTGCTGATCCCGCGCAGGGCCCGGGAGGCGGTAATCGGGCTGACGCCGGCCAGGCGCGCGACTTCGTTAAGGGTAGGGCGACCCGTGGTGCGGGTATTTTTATCGTTCTTGGAGGTCATCAGGCGGCTTGCCAAACAAAAATCGAGGCACTAAGGTAGCGCTGTCTCCAAAAGCCTGCAAATACTTGCGCAAAGGGTTGCCTGATCCTGGTGCAAGCGGTGGCAGAGGATGCACGCGTCACTCCATAAAAATGACAATTAGGCGCGGGAAAAGCCTGTTTTTGCACTAGCCTTAGGGCGTGCAAAGGTAGCGCTATCTGCGTCCTGAGGTGTTTCATGAGTCAACCTGTTACTGCCCTGGTCATCATGGGTGTTTCCGGATGTGGCAAGTCCAGTGTCAGCGAGGCCCTGTGCCTGTTGAACGGCGCCACCGCCATTGAAGGCGACAGCTTTCACCCGGCTGCCAATATCGAAAAGATGAGCGCAGGCCATCCCCTGAACGACGACGACCGCGCCGGCTGGCTCGACATCCTCTGCGATGAGTTGCGTCGTGCGCTCAAGGCCGGCGAGCATCCGGTGCTCACCTGTTCGGCCTTGAAGAAAAAATACCGCGATCACCTGCGCGAAGCCGCGCCGGGCCTGGGGTTTGTCTTCCTCGAACTGACCCGCGAAGTGGCCGCCGACCGCGTGTCCCATCGCCCCGGCCATTTCATGCCGGCCAGCTTGATCGACAGCCAGTTCGCCACCCTCGAATCGCCCATTGGCGAGCCGCTGACCCTGGCCCTCAACGCCAGTAAAGACAGCATCGAGGCGTTGGCCGCGCAGACCCACGCGTGGTGGCTGACCCACGGTTTTGAACCTTCCCGATGATTTTTTGCCCGAAAGATAGCGCTATCCGACGGCACGAAATTCAACACCCGCTTTAATAACAACAACAAACAGGAGACGACCCCCATGTTTGGCATGTCCCACGAGTCTTACCTGCTGCTTGATGCAGTGGTCACTATCATCGGGCTGATCGTGTTGATCACCCGGTTCAAGGTCCACCCCTTTATTGCGCTGATTATCGCCGCAGGCTTTCTCGGCCTGACCTCGGGCATGCCCGTGGACAAGATCATCAAGGCCTTCCAGGACGGTTTTGGCGGGGTGCTCGGGTTTGTCGGGATTATCCTGGCGCTGGGTACGATGCTCGGCAAGATGATGGCCGAATCCGGCGGTGCCGATCAGATCGCCCAGACCCTGATCCGCGCCTTCGGCAAGGAAAAGGTGCAGTGGGCGATGATGTTCGCGGCCTTCCTGGTGGGCATCCCACTGTTCTTCGAGATCGGTTTTGTATTGCTGATCCCGCTGGTGTTTATCGTTGCGCGGCGCACCGGTGTGTCGCTGATCAAGATCGGCATCCCGTTGCTCGCCGGCCTGTCGGCGGTGCACGGCCTGGTGCCGCCGCACCCGGGGCCGTTGCTGGCCATCGGCGTGTTTGGCGCGGATATCGGCAAGACCATTCTTTACGGCCTGATCGTCGCCTTGCCGACCGCCATCATTGCCGGGCCGATCTTCGGGACGTTCATTGCCAAGTACATCCCCGGCAACCCGTCCCAGGAACTGGTGGACCAACTGGCCCGCGAGTCCGACGCAAAAAACCTGCCGAGCTTCAGCATCACCCTGATCACCGTGCTGCTGCCGGTGTTCCTGATGCTGCTGAAAACCTTCGCTGACATTGCCCTGCCAGACGGGCACATCGTGCGTAACTGGATGGACATGATCGGCCACCCGATCAGTGCCTTGCTCCTGGCGTTGTTGCTGTCGCTGTACACCTTTGGCCATCGCCAGGGCATCCATTCCAAACAGATCCTCAAGCTGCTGGATGCGAGCCTTGCGCCGACCGCCGCGATCATCCTGATCATCGGTGCCGGTGGTGGCTTCAAGCAGATGCTGGTGACCAGCGGTGTGGGTGACGTGATCGGCCATATGGCGGTGACGGCGCAGATCAACCCGATCCTGCTGGCCTGGCTGGTAGCCGCGGTGATTCGGATTGCCACGGGTTCGGCGACCGTGGCCACCATTACTGGCGCAGGCATTGTGGTGCCGGTGGTGGGGATGGTGCCGGGGGTCAACCTGGAGTTGCTGGTGCTGGCGACGGGGGCGGGGTCGTTGATTCTGTCGCACGTCAACGATGCAGGGTTCTGGCTGGTCAAGCAGTACTTCAACATGACCGTGGCCGAGACGTTCAAGACGTGGACGGCGATGGAGACCATCCTGTCCATCGTGGCACTGGGCTTTATCATGTTGCTGTCGTTGGTGGTGTAACCCAACCAGGGGTAATTGATCGTTCCCACGCCCCGCGTGGGAATGCCCCTTGTGACGCTCTGCGTCACGCTTTGGGACGCAAAGCGTCCCGGACTACATTCCCACGCAGAGCGTGGGAACGATCACTCGGTCAGGCTTTGGTGACCAGGCCATCGGCCCGGAACATTGCCCGTATGCCGCGTACCGCCTGGCGAATGCGGTCCTGGTTCTCGATCAGCGCAAAGCGCACATGGTCATCGCCATACTCGCCAAAGCCGATCCCCGGCGACACACACACCTTGGCTTCGAGCAGCAGCTTCTTGGCAAATTCCAGCGAGCCCATGGCGGCATACGCCTCGGGAATTTTTGCCCAGACATACATCGACGCCTTCGGATTCTCCACCATCCAGCCCAGTTCATGCAGGCCCTTGACCAGCACATTGCGGCGCTGGCGGTACTGCTCGGCAATGTCTTTCACACATTGCTGGTCGCCTTCCAGCGCGGCAATCGCCGCCACTTGCAGCGGGGTGAAGGTGCCGTAGTCGTGGTAGCTCTTGATGCGCGCCAGGGCGTTGACCAGTTCCGCGTTACCCACCATAAAACCGATGCGCCAGCCGGCCATGTTGTAGCTCTTGGACAGGGTGAAAAACTCCACCGCAATGTCCTTGGCCCCCGGTACCTGCATGATCGACGGGGCTTTCCAGCCGTCGTAGACGATATCGGCGTAGGCCAGGTCGTGGATCACCAGCACGTCGTACTGCTTGGCCAGGGCGATCACCCGTTCGAAGAAGTCCAGTTCCACGCACTGCGCGGTCGGGTTGGACGGAAAGCCGAGGATCATCATCTTCGGCTTGGGGATCGAACCGCGGATCGCCCGCTCCAGCTCGGCAAAGAAGTCCACGCCGGGAATCAGCGGCACCGAGCGCACCTGGGCGCCGGCAATCACCGCACCGTAGATGTGAATCGGGTAGCTGGGGTTGGGTACCAGAACGGTATCGCCCTGGTCCAGGGTGGCCAGCATCAGGTGCGCCAGGCCTTCCTTGGAACCGATGGTCACGATGGCCTCGGTTTCCGGGTCGATATCCACCTCATAGCGGTCCTTGTACCAGCGCGAAATGGCGCGGCGCAGGCGCGGGATGCCTTTGGAGGTGGAGTAGCCGTGGGTGTCTTCGCGCTGGGCGACGGTCACCAGTTTTTCCACGATATGCGGTGGAGTCGGGCCGTCGGGGTTACCCATGCTCAAGTCGATGATGTCTTCGCCGCGCCGACGCGCAGCCATCTTCAGCTCGGCAGTGATATTGAAAACATAAGGGGGGAGTCGATCTATGCGCGCAAAGCGGCGCGGCGAACCTTGGTCTGCCATTGTTGCCTCGGAATACGTAAGCGCCCGGAACCGTCCGAGCGACGTCGGCCACTGCGGTGGCCTGCGGGGCAGACAATACGGGCGATGAGGGTAGGTTGTCCAGATGGCGCCGGAAAATTTTCGGCCTGGAGTGTTGGATGACTATGCCCCTATACTCAGTATGGTTTTGGTCATTTATCAATGGAGATTGTGCAGATGAACCAACAGGTAACGTTACCCCTGGAACCCCGCATGGAAGAGGGCAGGGCGATGGTCATTGCCGGGGTCGGCGGTCATTACGGCAAGGCCACGCTGGGGGACATTCCGAAGCTGTGGGAGTTGTTCGACAGCTGCATCAAGGACATCAAAAAGCGCATGGGCGGCGTGACCTACGGCGTTTGCTACAACGCCACCCAGGAAGAGTTTGATTACATCGCCGGGGTCGAAGTGCCAGCCAAAAGTGATGTGCCGGGCAACTTTCAATCCATTGAAGTGCCGGCCAATCATTATGCGGTCTTCGCGCACTACGGGCCGGTGTATGCGCTGTCGCAGACCTATGAGCGGATTATGTACGAGTGGTTGCCGACGTCGGGGTACAAGGTCGCCGGGCCGGATCTGGAGCGCTACAGCGCCGACTTCGATGTGGATAAGGGCACCGGTACCGTGGAAATCTGGCTGCCTGTCGAAAAGTCCGCATAACCTGTACGTCGCCTGATCCACCGCCATCGCAGGCAAGCCAGCTTGTATGGTTAGACTTGTAGGGGTGGTGGGACTAAAAGCCAGCATCTGACTCTAGCCAGTACAGACCGTGGGAGACTTCGCCCCACCCCTTCACCAAAGCGCCGATAAG
>NZ_JAARMB010000038.1:0-22746 GCF_012985615.1 Pseudomonas sp. WS 5412 | reverse complement strand
GTAAACCGGCAGGACGCCGGTTTAGCCGCGCTGGGCCATGGATGGCCCATCGCGGCGGCCCCCCAAATCAATGTCGGATGACGGGCACACCGAGCCTAGGCGAGGTGCCGAGTGGTGGGGCAAGAGCCCTTTTGGTTACTTTTGGGGCTCTTTTCCAAAAGTGACCCGCCGTAAGGGCGGAACCAATAGCCGCCGTTACCGCAGCAACGGATATGCACACAACCCCAAGAACCACGAAAGAGTTGCGTAAATACCTATGCCGCGATGGGGCCAGTGACCCCCCCAAAAAAAACCTCACTCCACCCGAGTCTCCCCGGTAAACACCAACGTCCCCCGGCACTTGCGGCACAAATACCGCCGCCCCTGATTCACCAACCCATGGCGCTGGGCCGAGAACGGGAAGTCACTGTCGGCACACGGGCACCGATAGATATAGCGGGTCACTCGCCGACGCTGAATCTCATAGGTATGGCAGCGATCGGGCGGCAGTTCGTAGACCCCGCGCATGATCAACTGCCATTCCTCGCCATGGGGCTGGATGCGCTCGCCGAACAATTGGTGGGCGATCAGGTGCGCCACTTCGTGGGCCACCGTCTGTTTGAGGAAGTGTTGGCTGTTTTCCCGGTACAACTGGGGATTGAAGCGCAGCAGGTTCTCGTGCAAATGCGCGACACCGGCTTTCTGCCCACGCAGCTTGAGGCTGACCTGGGGGCGTTTGAAGCTTCGTTTGAAAAAGGATTCGGCTTGCAGGAAACAATCTTCGACGCGGGTATTGAGTTGCTCGGGCATGCTGTACATATCTCCAGAGATGTCCAGTATGCCGCATCCAGGGGTGTTTCCGAATCGGTCAGGCGCCGAATGGTCATGCATAACGCAAAAGCCACCTTGCGGTGGCTGTTCCTGCGCTGAAAAGACGGCTAGTTGGTGTAGATCGGACCGACGCCCAGGCCCCAGACAATCACGGTAAACGCCATGATCGCCACCAGGACCACCAGGCCTACCGCCAGCACCGAGCTGGAAAACAGGAAGCCTTCATCGGGGTCGATGCTCATGAAGGTCGGCAGCCCCACATAGAGCAGGTACACCGTGTAGCAGATGGCGGCCGTACCGACGACCATGCCCAGCCACATATGCGGATACAGCGCTGCCAGCCCGCCGATAAACAGGGGCGTGGCGGTATAGGTAGCGAACGCCACGCAGCGCGCCATGCTGGGGTTGGCGTCATAGGTGCGCGCCATCCAGTGGATGAAGGCGCCCATTACCGCAACGCCGCCGAGCATCGCCAGGTAGGACATGATGGTCATCCACAGCGCACTTTCCTGGGTCAGCATGACCGGGGAGCGATTGCCGATGACCCAGCCGACCTGGGTGGTGCCGATAAAGGCTGATACGGCGGGGATCGCCGCGAGAATCAGCGTATGGGTGAGGTACATGTGGCCGATGCTTTCTTCTTTATCGCCACGAATTTCCCGCCATTCCTGGTCGGGATGGGTGAAAAGCCCCACGACGTGATGGATCATGCCAGTCACTCCTGTCGTTATTGCCATCGCCCCCCAAGCGGAGCGCCCGCCGGCCAAGTGGCCTGAAAGGTCTGGATATGTGTGCGACCTTATGTCGCAGTATAGGAAGTCATGACCGGAAAAAGTGTGGTGCTTTAGAGCAAATTGCGCTGTAAACACTGGGCTTAATCGCGCCTGGGTCTGTGACGTGGAATGCAGCCCCCTGTGGGAGCTGGCTTGCCTGCGATGGCGGTGGGTCAGCCATGCATTTGTCGACTGACCTACCGCCATCGGAAGCAAGCCCCTCCCACATTGGAACTCGGTCGTTCATATCGTTAAAATACCCGGCTTTTCGTCCCACACCTTTTCGCGGATCCAAGCGCCATGGGCACCCTTACCGTCAATCAGAACAAACTGCAAAAACGCCTGCGGCGCCTGGCCGGTGAGGCTGTCGCTGACTTCAACATGATCGAAGAGGGCGACAAGGTCATGGTCTGCCTGTCCGGCGGCAAAGACAGCTACACCATGCTGGACGTGCTGCTGCACCTGCAAAAGGTCGCGCCGATCAAATTCGACATAGTGGCGGTCAACATGGACCAGAAGCAGCCCGGGTTCCCCGAGGACGTGCTGCCGGCCTACCTCAAGACCCTGGGCATCGAGTACCACATCGTCGAGAAAGACACCTATTCGGTGGTCAAGGAGCTGATTCCGGAAGGCAAGACCACCTGCTCGCTGTGTTCGCGCCTGCGCCGTGGCACGCTGTACACCTTCGCCGATGAAATCGGTGCGACCAAGATGGCCCTGGGTCATCACCGCGATGACATCGTCGAGACCTTCTTCCTCAATATGTTCTTCAACGGCTCCCTCAAGGCCATGCCGCCCAAGCTGCGCGCCGACGACGGGCGCAACGTGGTGATCCGCCCGCTGGCGTATTGCAACGAGAAGGACATCCAGGCCTACTCCGACTTCAAGCAATTCCCGATCATCCCCTGCAACCTCTGCGGCTCCCAGGAGAACCTGCAGCGCCAGGTGGTCAAGGACATGCTCCAGGAGTGGGAGCGCAAGACGCCGGGGCGTACCGAAAGCATCTTCCGCAGCCTGCAGAACGTGATCCCCTCGCAGTTGGCCGACCGCAACCTGTTTGACTTCACCAGCCTGCGCATCGACGAAACCGCGGCTTCGCGCTTCGTCAACATTGTGAACCTCTGAGCCTTTTCCAGGCTCTGACAGACGGCGCTGATGGGCGCCGTTTTCATTTCAACCCGTAGGAGAGGGCATGCGCGATTACAAATGGCTGCACGAATACTGTCTGAACCGCTTTGGTTCGGCAGCCGAGCTGGAAGCCCACCTGCCTGTGCCCAAGACCCCGGCGCAACTGCGCCAGATCAGCGACGACCGCTACCTGTCGACCCTGTCGCTGCGGGTGTTCCGCGCCGGGCTCAAACACAGTGTGGTGGACGCCAAATGGCCGGCGTTCGAGCAGGTGTTCTTTGGCTTCGATCCCGAGAAAGTCGTGCTGATGGGCGCCGAGCACCTTGAGCGCCTGATGCAGGACACGCGCATCATCCGCCACCTGGGCAAGCTCAAGAGCGTGCCGCGCAATGCGCAGATGATTCTCGACGTCGAGCAGGAAAAGGGCAGCTTCGCCGCATTGATCGCCGACTGGCCGGTGACCGACATCGTCGGCTTGTGGAAATACCTGAGCAAGCACGGCCACCAGTTGGGCGGGTTGTCGGCACCGCGCTTCTTGCGCATGGTCGGCAAGGACACGTTTGTGCCGAGTTATGACGTGGTTGCGGCATTGAATGCGCAGGAGATTGTCGACAAGGCCCCCACCAGCCTGCGGGACCTGGCGACGGTGCAGGCGGCGTTCAACCAGTGGCATGTCGAGAGCGGGCGGCCGATGTGCCAGTTGTCGATGATGCTGGCGTTTACCGTCAACCATTGAGACCGCGATGGGGCCTGATCGGCCCCACATAACCCTCAGGCTGGCTGACCTTCCCCCGCCAACCGCCGATTCAGCTGGAACCGCCAGCGCACATACAGCAGCGCCGTGCAGAACACCGCCAGGCTTGCCAGCATCTCCAGCACGCCAAACCACTGGCGGTTCGGGTCATAGGCCGCCAGGGCGCCCTTGATGAAATACAGGTTCACCACAAAACACATCCACGAATGCCCGCGCGCACTGCCCATCAGCATACCCGGCGCGAGGATCAGCAGAGGCACCAGTTCGATCAGCAGGATGACCCAGGGCCGTGCGCCATGCAGGTCGGCGATCAGCAGGTAATACACGCAGAGCAACCCCACCAGGCCGAAAAACGCCAGCAGGCTCAAGGCCCGTGCCACTTTGACCCGGGGCTCCAGCCAGGCCTGGGCCGGCAGGACTTTAGGCTTCTTGGCCACGGCCACTCTCCAGTTTCGCCGCAGTCTTCGCCAGGCGCAGGCCCAGGGCACGGCACAGGGCGATTTCATGGGGGTCCAGGGCACGTTTGCCATCGGCGCCGGAATGGTGGCTGGCGCCGTAGGGCGTACCGCCGCCCTGGGTGTCGAGCAGGGCCTGTTCGCTGTAGGGCAGGCCGGTGATCAGCATGCCGTGGTGCAGCAACGGCAGCAGCATCGACATCAAGGTGGTTTCCTGGCCGCCGTGCAGGCTGGCGGTCGAGGTGAAGACCCCGGCCGGCTTGCCGACGAGGGCGCCGGTCAGCCACAGGTTGCTGGTGCCGTCGAGAAAGTACTTCAAGGGCGCGGCCATGTTGCCAAAGCGCGTCGGGCTGCCCAGGGCCAGGCCCGAACAGTTCTTCAGGTCGTCGAGGCTGGCATACAGCGCGCCTTCGGCCGGGATGCTCGGGGCGACGGCTTCGCACTCGCTGGAGATCGCCGGCACGGTGCGCAGGCGCGCTTCCAGGCCGCCTTGCTCGATGCCTCGGGCAATCTGCCGGGCCATTTCGCTGACCGAGCCGTTGCGGCTGTAATACAGCACCAGGATGTAGGGCGCGCTCACGGCAGAAGCTCCAGGATGTTTTCCGGCGGCCGGCCAATCACGGCCTTGTCGGCAGTGGCCAGGATCGGCCGTTCCATCAGCTTGGGATGGGCGGCGATGGCGGCAATCAATTGCGCCTCGCTGAGGCTGGCGTCGGCCAGGTTGAGGGTCTTGTATTCGTCTTCGCCGGTGCGCAGCAATTGCCGGGCGCTGATCCCCAGCTTGCCGAGCAGGGCTTCAAGCTGCGTGGCGTCCAGCGGGTTTTCCAGGTAGCGCACCACGTTCGGCGTGAGGCCACGGGCCTGCAGCAGTTCGAGCGCACCGCGGGATTTCGAGCAGCGCGGGTTGTGATAAAGCGTCAGATCGGTCATGTGCGGGTCGCATCTTGCGTAAGGTGGCGGGTATTCTACCTGCGCTGCGGCGTGTCCTTAAACCGTAAGAGGCGATCGGCCGCAGCCCACGTTCATTTTTGCTAAGGATTACCCCATGACACGGCGACTGATAGGCGCACTGGCAGTTATCACCACACTCCTGCTCAGCGGCTGCGGCAATGATTATGGCGTTGACCAATACGGCCAGAAAGTCGCGTCCGAGCGCGTCGACAAACAATGGTTGGTGATCAATTACTGGGCCGAATGGTGTGGCCCGTGCCGCATCGAAATCCCCGAGCTCAACGCCCTGGCCGAGCAGCTCAAGGGCCAGCCGGTCAGCGTGTTCGGCGTCAACTTCGATAATGTGCAGGGCGAAGAGCTCAAGAGCGCCAGCGAGAAGCTGGGCATCAAGTTCACGGTACTGGCACAGAACCCCGAGGCGATTTTTGATATCCCGCGCAGCGAAGCGTTGCCGGTGACCTACATCATTGATGACAAGGGCAAGGTGCGGGCGCAGATGTTGGGCGAGCAGACGGCGGCGGGGGTATTGGCCAAGCTCAAGGAACTGCGCGGCTAAACGGTTGCTCGCTGGCGATTGCGGTATGACCGGCACACCGCAATCGTCAACGGATCAGCCTTCTTCCAGCCACAAACGCAGTGGCTTGCCCTCGGCAGGCCAGAAACGGGTCTGCTCGATGGGCGAGATGTCCCAGCGCTGCACGGTTTCCAGGGCCTTGAAGAAGCGCTGTTCCTGCTCCATCAGGGCTTCGGCACACAGCTTGCGGGTGCTGCCGATCTTGCCGAAGCTGAGTTTGTCACCCTCCAGGCTGTACGGCGCGAACCAGTGGTTGCAGCCGCCATTGCCATAGGCCCGGCCATCGGCACCGAGGGTCACGGTCAGGTGGGCGTAATCCATCAGGGGCCGTTCGCCGATCCACTCCACGATGTAGCTGTGATCCTGCTTGAGCTTGACCTCGTCGCTGGCGCAGCCGGCAAGGCCTGCGCCCAGCACTGCGATCATCAGCAGGCTCTTCATGGCGCGGCCTGCTGGCATTTCGGGCAACGGTGCTTGTCGCCGACGGTGGCCCAGCCCAACTCGGCAATGCGCGCAGTGGCGGCCGGTTGCAACGGTTCCTTGGTCAACTTGGTTTCCACCGCGAACTCAAACTCCAGCACGGCGTCGCAGCTGTCGCAATTGACCTTCCAGGTGTGAATCTCCAGCTCGCCGAACTTCGGCCCTTGCGCCATGGCAACCCATTGCCCGGCCGGGCGGATGGAGTAGCGCGCATCGCCTTCGACGGTCAGGCGCATCGACAGGGTTTTGCTGCCGCGCAAAGTGACGATCAGCACGTCGCCATGCTTGATCGAGCCACCATTGCCGGTGACTTGATAACGACCGGGCACCAGGGCGCGGCATTCGATCAGGGTGTGTTGTGGGCTCAGCAAACTGAAGCGGAAATCGTGTTCGGCCATGGATCCTCCAAATAGGCGCGGCATCCTATCACGCTCGTCTGTTCACCATGCGCGCGGTAGATGACCGTTGATCATCCCTGTACCAGGTTTTGCGCCTGGCCGTTGGCCCAGGCCTGGATATTGGCCAGGGTGGTCCCGGCAATCGCCGCCAGGGCCTCGCGTGTGAGGAATGCCTGGTGCGCGGTAATGATCACGTTGGGGAAGGTCAGCAGGCGTGCTAGCACGTCGTCCTGCAAGGGCAGGTCGGAGCGATCTTCAAAAAACAGCTGGGCCTCTTCTTCGTACACATCCAGGCCCAGGTAGCCCAGCTGTCCATCCTTGAGCGCTTCGATCAATGCCGGGGTGTCCACCAGGCCGCCGCGCCCGGTGTTGATCAGCATCGCTCCCGGCTGCATATGGGCCAGGGATTGCGCATTGATCAGGTGCTTGCTGTCGGCGGTCAGCGGACAGTGCAGGCTGATGATCTGTGCCTCGGCCAACAAATGGGGCAGGCTGACATAGCGCGCGCCAAGGGCTTCGACCTGCGGATTGGGGTAGGGATCGTATGCCAGCAAGCTGCAGCCAAAGCCGGCCATGATCTTGGCGAAGGTCGCGCCGATCTGCCCGGTCCCCACCACACCCACGGTCTTGCCCACCAGGTCGAAGCCGGTCAGGCCGTGCAGGCTGAAGTCGCCGTCGCGGGTACGGTTGTAGGCGCGGTGCAGGCGGCGGTTGAGGGCCAGCACCAGGGCCACGGCATGTTCGGCCACTGCATGGGGCGAGTACGCGGGCACCCGCACGATGGTCAGGCCCAGGCGCTTGGCGGCGGCCAGGTCCACATGGTTGTAGCCGGCCGAGCGCAGGGCAATCAGTTGTGTGCCGCCGGCCGCGAGGTGTTCGAGCACCGGGGCGCTGAGGTCGTCGTTGATAAAGGCACAGACCACTTCGTGCTTATCGGCCAGGGCCACGGTGTCGAGGTTCAGGCGTGCCGGTTGGAACTGCAACTCCATGCCCGCGGGCAAGGGTTCGGCGAGAAAGCTGTCGCGGTCATAGGTCTGGCTGCTGAAGAGGATGATGCGCATCAAGGGGCTCCCTGCAAAATAGCGTGTGGTGACACAAAACCTGTGGGCGCCGGCTTACCGGCGCCCACAGGAGATGTTGCCCGTCATTGGCGTTGGGCGTGTTGCTCTGCATCAGGCGTTGACTCGGGCCTCGCTGGCAAGGCGGGCGATGGCCATGTCCAGTTCATCCAGGGCAGCCATGGCCTTGGCGTCATCCTGCTTGAGCAAGGTTTCGGCGCGTTGGCAGGCTGCGCGCAATTGCGGCACGCCGCAGTAGCGGGTGGCGCCGTGCAGGCGGTGGACCCGTTCGATCAGGGCATTGTTGTCGTTGGCTTCGCGGGCGACGCAGACGGCCTCACGGTCAGCTTCCAGGGACGCCAGCAACATGGCCAGCATATCGGCGGCCAAGTCCGCCTTGCCGGCCGCCAGGCGCAGGCCCTCTTCATGGTCGAGTACCGGCAGTTGCGCGGCAGGGCCATGGCCTTCGACTGCGCGTTCCGGGCCTTGATTGCGCAACGCCAGGCCGGTCCATTTCAGCACCACCTGGGCCAGTTGCCGCTCGCTGATGGGCTTGGTCAGGTAGTCATCCATACCGCTTTGCAGCAGGGCGCGTTTTTCATTGGCCATGGCGTGGGCCGTCAGGGCGACGATAGGCAGCGGCGTGCCGTGGCGCTCGCTTTCCCACTGACGAATCGCCTCGGTGCTCTGGCGCCCGTCCATGCCGGGCATCTGCACGTCCATCAGCACCAGGTCGAAGGCTTCTTTCTTCACCGCTTCGATGGCGCTATAGCCGCTTTCCACGGCCTGGACCTTGGCGCCCATGTCTTCGAGCAGGGTCTGTACCAGCAGCAGGTTGGCCGGGTTGTCGTCGACACACAGCACCCGTGGCGCACGGCTGGACAACGGCTCGCCCGGTTCACTGCGCAAGGGGCGCGGGCTGATCAGGTCGGACAGCGCCCGGCGCAATTTACGGGTGCAGGCCGGCTTGGCCTGCAACTGGCTATTGGGGTTGGGCACCGACAGGTTGAACAGCATCTGCTCGGTGGTCGGGCACAGCACCAGCACTTTGCAGCCCAGGTGCTCAAGGTCCCACAGGTGTTGGTTGAGGCGCTCCGGCGGAATATCGTTGGCGGTGATGCCCAGTACCGCGAGGTCGATGGCCTGCTCGGTCTGGTGTGCGCTGGTGATGCCGTTGGTCAGGTTCTCCAGGCTGTTGAACGGCGTGACCTCCAGGCCGCAGTCTTCCAACTGGTGTTGCAGGGCCTGGCGCGCCAGTTCGTGGTTCTCCAGCACCGCCACACGCCGGCCCAACAGTGGCGGGGCGGGCAAGTCTTCGATATCGTCGCGGGTTTTTGGCAGGTTAAGGCTGATCCAGAACTCCGAACCCTCGCCTGGCGTGCTGTCGACGCCGATTTCGCCGCCCATCTGCTCGATCAGGCGCTTGGAAATCACCAGCCCCAACCCGGTGCCACCGGGCTGACGGGACAAGGAGTTATCCGCCTGGCTGAAGGCCTGAAACAGGGCGCGCACATCCTGGTTCGACAGGCCGATGCCGGTGTCCTGCACGCTGATGCGCAGTTGCACGCTGTCTTCCTGCTCGTCTTCGAGCATGGCCCGGGCGACGATGGTGCCTTCGCGGGTGAATTTGATGGCGTTGCTGACCAGGTTGGTGAGGATCTGCTTGAGACGCAGCGGGTCGCCTACCAGGGACAGCGGAGTATCGCGGTAGACCAGGCTCACCAGCTCCAGCTGTTTGGCATGGGCGGCCGGGGCGAGGATGGTTAGGGTGTCTTGCAACAGGTCGCGCAGGTTGAACGGGATACTGTCGAGCACCAGCTTGCCGGCTTCGATTTTCGAGAAGTCGAGAATCTCGTTGATGATGCCCAGCAGGTTGTCGGCGGATTTTTCAATGGTGCCCAGGTAATCCAACTGACGGGGCGACAGTTCGCTTTTCTGCAACAGGTGGGTGAAACCGAGGATGCCATTGAGCGGTGTGCGGATTTCATGGCTCATATTGGCCAGGAACTCCGACTTGATGCGGCTGGCCTCCAGGGCCTCCTTGCGGGCCAGGTCCAGCTCGATGTTCTGGATCTCGATGGTTTCCAGGTTCTGGCGTACATCTTCGGTGGCCTGGTCGATGCTGTGTTGCAGTTCTTCCTGGGCGTTTTGCAGGGTTTCGGCCATGCGGTTGATGCCGGACGCCAACTGATCCAGCTCTTGGCTACCCAGGGGCGGCAAACGGGTTTCCAGGTTGCCGTCCTTGAGCTGCGCCACCGCTTGTTTGATCTGGCCGATAGGCGAGTTGATCGTGCGGCTGATGCGCAGGGCCAGGGCCGCCGTGCAGATCAGGCCGATGGCAATCAACAGCAGGCTGGCGAACAGGCTGCGATAGCCGCGCAGCAGCATGCCGTTGTGGGACAGTTCCAGTTCGACCCAGCCCAGCAGGCGATCGGCTTCGTCGGGAATCAGCTCGCCGGCGAGATTGCGATGGCGGCCGAACACCGGCAGCAGGTAGCGGGTGGCGTCATTGCCGGTGCGTTGCAGCAAGTGTGAGCTGTTGCCGATGGGCGGCTGGTTGAGCATGGTCGGGCCAGCATGGGCCAGCGCCGTGCGGTCGGGCGCCAGGAAAGACACGGCCCGCACGTCGACTTGCTCCAGGGACTGGGTGGCGATGCGTTCCAGCAGGTCGGTGTTCTTGTTACCCAGTGCCGGTGCCACCAGCGGCGCCAGCTGTTCGGCGATCATCTCGCCGCGATTGAGCAGTTGGGTTTGCAGCTCCGAGAGCTGCATCCAGGTGAAATATCCGCCCAGGAGCAATGCCATCAGGCTGGTAGGCAACAAGGTCAGCAACAGTACGCGGCCTTTTATCCCCATTCTTCTTAGCACGCCACTCTCCTGCTACCACACTGATGTCGAGATTCTACGCAGGCATCCGGCCTGCGCTACCTGCGCAGTGTAGCCATATGAGGGGCTTGGAATCTTGCAAAAGATGCTTGAGGGGGATGATGGCGGGCTTATTGAACCCATATCCATTGCTGCGGTGCTCACCGGGACACCGCGGGTTGTCAGGCAGACAAACCAGCTCACAACAGGGGCGTTCGCCGACTACCGATTACGTTGCTGCCGTTTTTTCCACTGATGCCCCACCCACCACCGCCAATACACCATGGTCATGCAGTACGCCAGCGCGCCCAATACCAGGCCCAGCACCACCGAGCCCAGGAGGAACGGCTGCCACATGGTAGACAGTTGCCCGCTGATCCATTCCCAGGTCAGTTCATCGGGCAGGGTGCGGGCGGGGATGTTCATCAGCCAGGTGCCGGTCATATAGGTGCAGAAGAACACCACGGGCATGGTAATGGGGTTGGTCAGCCACACCAGGCTCACGGCGATGGGCATATTGCCGCGCACGGAAATGGCGAGGACGGCCGCCAGCAACATCTGCAAGGGTATGGGAATGAAGGCGGCAAACAGGCCGACAGCCATGGCCCGGGCAACTGAATGCCGATTGAGGTGCCAGAGGTTGGGGTCATGGAGCAGCGTGCCGAGAAAGCGTAAGGACTTGTGTTCCCGAATGCTGGTCGGATCGGGCATGTACCGTTTGAATAAGTGCCGTGGCATAAGGGGTCCAGATCAGTTCGAGGGTCAAGTATGCCCGTATTCTACGAACGGGAAATTCAGACTTTGTGACAAAAAATCATAGTTCGCCCTGAACCACTCGGCTAACACTCAATGGGTCACTCTCAAGGAATGATCCATGCGTACAGGGATGTTTGCGCTGGCGTTGGGGCTGCTGGCGTTGCGCCTGCTGCCCGTCTTGCCGCCGGTCGGTTGGTTGCTGGTGTTGCCGGTGGTGGCGTTGATGCTACTGCCGTTTCGTACTTATCCGCTGGCGTTTTTCCTGTTGGGCCTGGCGTGGGCCTGTTTCAGCGCGCAACGGGCGCTTGACGACCGGCTCATGCCCGCGCTGGACGGCCAGACCCGCTGGCTGGAAGGGCGTGTCAGCGGGCTACCGCAGCAGAGTAGTGGGGTGGTGCGCTTCGAACTGAGCGACAGCCGGTCACGCCAGGACCGGCTGCCCCAGCGCATCCGTGTGAGCTGGCAGGGCGGCCCTCCTGTGCGCAGTGGTGAGCGCTGGCGTTTGGCCGTGACCCTCAAGCGACCCTCCGGCCTGTTGAATTTCCAGGGCTTCGATCAAGAGGCCTGGCTGTTGGCCCAGCGCGTGGGGGCGACGGGGTCGGTCAAGGATGGCCAGCGCCTGGCGCCGGCCCGACATGCCTGGCGCGATGGGGTCCGCCAGCAGCTATTGGCGGTAGACGCCCGGGGGCGTGAAGCCGGGCTGGCCGCACTGGTGCTGGGCGATGGCTCCGGCTTGGCCGCCGAGGATTGGCGCATTTTGCAGGACACCGGCACCGTGCATCTATTGGTCATTTCCGGCCAGCATATCGGCCTGTTGTCGGGGTTGATCTATGCCTGGGTGGCCGGGCTGGCCCGCTACGGCTGCTGGCCCAGGCGTTTGCCCTGGCTGCCTTGGGCCTGCGGTCTGGCATTTGCCGCAGCGCTGGCCTACGGCTTGCTCGCCGGCTTTGCCGTGCCAGTGCAGCGGGCCTGTGTGATGGTGGGGCTGGTGTTGCTGTGGCGCCTGCGGTTTCGCCACCTGGGGATCTGGTGGCCACTGCTGCTGGCCCTGAATGCGGTGCTGCTCCTCGAACCCCTGGCCAGCCTGCAACCGGGTTTCTGGCTGTCATTTGCCGCCGTGGCCGTGTTGCTGCTGGCCTTCAGCGGCCGCCTGGGGCCCTGGCGGGCGTGGCAGGCCTGGACCCGTGCCCAATGGCTGATCGCGATTGGGCTGTTTCCGCTGCTACTGATCCTCGGTTTGCCAATCAGCTTGAGTGCGCCGCTGGCCAATCTGTTTGCGGTGCCGTGGATCAGCCTGCTGGTGTTGCCGCTGGCGCTGGCGGGCACGCTGTTGCTAGCGGTGCCATGGCTGGGCAGTGGCCTGTTGTGGCTGGCGGGGGGCGCGCTGGATTGGCTGTTCAAGGCCCTGGCCTGGCTGGCCGGGCACGTGCCAGCCTGGATGCCGGCCGAGGTGCCTGTGGGCTACTGGTTGCTCAGTCTGCTGGGCGCGGTGCTGTTATTGATGCCCAAGGGCATTCCCTTTCGCCTGCTGGGTTGGCCCCTGTTGCTGCTGGCGGTGTTCCCGCCCCGTGAGTCGATCCCGTTGGGCCAGGTGGCGGTGGAGCAACTGGATGTCGGCCAGGGCTTGTCGATCGTGTTGCGCACCCGCAACCACGTGCTGTTGTATGACGCCGGGCCACGGGTGGGGGATTTCGATCTTGGCGAGCGCGTGGTATTGCCGGCGCTGCGCAAGCTGGGGGTTGGCCAGGTGGACTTGATGCTGCTCAGCCATGCCGACGCCGATCATGCCGGTGGCGCGGCGGCGGTGGCCCGTGGGTTACCCGTCCGGCGCGTGGTGGGCGGGGAAACCCAGGGGTTGCCGGCGTTCCTCGGCACTCAGGCCTGTGTCAGCGGTGAGCAGTGGGAGTGGGACGGCGTGGTGTTCCAGCTGTGGCAATGGGCAGATGCCCGCAACGGCAACGCGAAGTCGTGCGTGCTGCTGGTCCAGGCCAATGGCGAGCGGTTGCTGCTGACCGGCGATATCGACCGCGAGGCCGAGCGGGCCTTGCTGGCCACGCCCCTGGCGGTCGCCACGGATTGGCTGCAAGTGCCCCATCATGGCAGCCGCAGTTCCTCGTCCTGGCCGTTTGTCCAGCAACTGGCCCCCAAGGCGGTGCTGATCTCCCGTGGGCGAGGCAATGGTTTCGGCCATCCGCACCCGCAAGTGGTGGCGCGTTACCAGTATTTGCGCAGCACCCTTTATGACAGCGCCGAACAGGGCGCGGTGCGTCTGCGCCTGGGGGCTTTCGAGGCGCCGGTCATGGCACGCAGCCAGCGCCGTTTCTGGCGCGCGCCTGTCATCGACAGTTACCAAAGGCCGGTGCCTGCGACATGATGGCTGTCGGCCGGCAGGCCCTTCCTCGCCAGCCTATATGCTAAAGTGGCGCACTTTTTCGAGGGGACATTCACTGTGTGGGAATTGGTCAAATCCGGCGGCTGGATGATGTTGCCGATCATTCTGAGCTCCATCGCCGCACTCGGCATTGTTGCCGAACGCCTGTGGACCCTGCGCGCCAGCCGTGTAACCCCTGATCATCTGCTGGGGCAGGTCTGGCGCTGGATCAAGGACAAGCAACTGGACAAGGAAAAGCTCAAGGAACTGCGGGCCAATTCCCCTCTGGGCGAGATCCTCGCTGCGGGCCTGGCCAACTCCAAGCACGGTCGCGAGATCATGAAGGAGTGCATTGAAGAAGCTGCCGCCCGGGTAATTCACGAACTGGAGCGCTACATCAATGCCCTGGGCACCATCGCGGCAATGGCGCCATTGCTGGGCTTGCTCGGTACCGTGCTGGGCATGATTGATATCTTCAGTGCCTTCACCGGGTCCGGTATGACCACCAACGCCTCGGTATTGGCCGGGGGTATTTCCAAGGCCCTGATCACCACGGCGGCGGGCCTGATGGTGGGTATCCCTGCGGTGTTTTTCCACCGATTCCTGCAACGCCGCATCGACGAGCTGGTGGTGGGCATGGAGCAGGAAGCCATCAAACTGGTGGAAGTGGTCCAGGGCGACCGTGATGTCGACCTGGTCGAGGGCAAAGCGTGAAATTTCGCCGCAAGCCCCGGGAAACGGTCGATATCAACCTGGCGTCGTTGATTGATGTGGTGTTCATCCTGCTGTTGTTTTTTGTCGTCACCACCACCTTTACCCGGGAAACCCAACTACGGGTCGAACTGCCGGAAGCCGTCAGCGGCTCGCCGGCCGAAGACCAGCAGCTCAAGCAACTGGAGATCACCATCAGCGCCGAAGGGGTGTTTTCGGTGAACAACCAGTTACTCGAGAAAAACGACGTGGCCAGCGTGATGGATGCGCTGCAGAAGGAGTCCGGCGGTGATACGCAAATGCCGCTGTCCATCAGCGCCGATGGCAAGACCCCGCACCAGGCTGTGATCACCGCGATGGATGCAGCCGGCAAGCTCGGTTTCAGCCATTTGCGCATGACCACCGTCGAGGCGGCGGGGCAACCCTGATGGCCTTGTCCGATCGTTTGCTCAAGGCCTGGTATGACGGCCACCCGGCGCTCAAGCTCCTGCAACCACTGGAGGCACTCTATCGCCGGGTGGTCAGGCGCAAGCGCGAGCGGTTCCTGGCGGGTGAGGGCACGATCTACCAAGCGCCGGTGCCTATAGTAGTGGTCGGCAATATCACTGTGGGTGGCACCGGCAAGACGCCGTTGATCCTGTGGTTGATCGAGCATTGCCAGCGCAGTGGCCTGCGGGTCGGTGTGGTCAGCCGTGGCTACGGGGCCAAGCCTGCGCAGTTGCCATGGCGGGTGCAGGCCAGCGACAGCGCGCAAGTGGCCGGCGACGAGCCCTTGTTGATCGTGCAGCGCAGCGGCGTCCCGCTGATGATCGACCCCGATCGCAGCCGGGCGGTGCAGGCCCTGTTGGCCAGCGAGACCCTGGACCTGATCCTGTCCGACGATGGCTTGCAGCATTACCGTCTGGCCCGTGACCTTGAGTTGGTGCTGATCGACAACGCCCGCGGCCTGGGCAATCGCCGCTGCCTGCCTGCCGGGCCGTTGCGCGAGCCGGCCGAGCGCCTGCACAGCGTCGATGCCCTGCTATATAACGGCGCCGGGGCTGATCGCGAGGATGGTTTTGCTTTCCGTCTGCTGCCGACCACGTTGGTCAACCTGCTGACCGGCGAGCGGCGGCCGCTGGACCATTTTCCCGTGGGGCAACGGGTGCATGCGGTCGCGGGCATCGGCAACCCGCAACGTTTCTTCAATACCCTCGAAACGCTACACTGGCTGCCGATACCCCATGCGTTTGCCGACCATGCGCCCTACAGCGCCGAGGTCCTGAATTTTACGCCGTCGCTGCCGCTGGTCATGACCGAAAAGGACGCGGTGAAGTGCCGCGCCTTTGCCCAGGCACACTGGTGGTACCTTGCAGTCGATGCCGCACCGTCACCGGCGTTTATCGCCTGGTTCGACACGCAACTGATGCGTCTGCTGCCTGCTCGACTTTTGCCTTAAAACGTTTTTATCCAGGAAACCCCCATGGACACCAAACTGCTCGATATCCTCGCTTGCCCGATCTGCAAAGGCCCGCTCAAGCTCAGTGCCGACAAGACTGAACTGATCAGCAAGGGCGCCGGCCTGGCGTACCCGATCCGCGACGGCATCCCGGTGATGCTGGAAAGCGAAGCCCGCACCCTGACGACCGACGAGCGCCTGGATAAATGACCACTGCCTTCACTGTTGTCATCCCCGCGCGCTACGCCTCCACCCGCCTGCCCGGCAAACCGCTGCAGATGATCGGCGCCAAGCCGATGATCCAGCTGGTCTGGGAGCAGGCCTGCAAAAGCAGCGCCCAACGCGTAGTGGTGGCCACTGATGATCTGCGGATCATCGAGGCCTGCAAGGGTTTTGGCGCCGAAGCGGTACTGACCCGTGAAGATCACAACTCCGGCACCGACCGCCTGGCCGAAGTGGCCACGCACCTGGGCCTGGCGCCGGACGCCATCGTGGTCAATGTGCAAGGCGACGAGCCGCTGATCCCGCCGTGTGTCATCGACCAGGTCGCGGCCAACCTGGCCGCCCACGCCGAAGCGCGCATGGCGACCCTGGCCGAGCCTATCGAAGACCTCGAGACCCTGTTCAACCCGAACGTGGTCAAGGTGGTCAGCGACATCAATGGCCTGGCCCTGACCTTCAGCCGTTCGACCCTGCCCTGGGCGCGCGACGAATTCGCCAAACAACGTGATGTGTTGCCGGCGGGCGTGCCGTATCGCCGCCATATCGGCATTTACGCCTACCGCGCCGGCTTCCTGCATGACTTCGTCACCTGGGGCCCGTGCTGGCTGGAAAACACCGAGGCCCTGGAGCAATTGCGGGCCCTGTGGCACGGCGTGCGTATTCATGTCGATGATGCGATAGAAGCGCCGCCGGCCGGTGTCGATACGCCGGAAGACCTCGAGCGCGTGCGTCGGTTGCTGGGGGCTTGATGGAAGTCCTGTTTGTCTGCCTGGGCAATATCTGCCGCTCGCCCACCGCCGAGGGCGTGCTGCGCCACAAACTGCGGGCCGCCGGGTTGGCGGACCAGGTCGAGGTGGCGTCTGCCGGTACCGGTGAATGGCATATTGGCAAGGCCCCGGACAAGCGCAGCCAGCAAGCAGCGCTGCGTCGTGGCTACGACTTGTCGGCCCAGCGCGCTCAGCAGGTGTCGCGCGCCGACTTTGCGCGCTACGACCTGATTCTGGCGATGGACCAGAGCAACCTGCGTAACCTCAAGGCCATGCAACCGGCCCAGGGCAAGGCCGAGCTGGACCTGTTCCTGCGCCGCTACGATGGGGCAGTGGATGAAGTGCCGGATCCGTACTACGACGGCGAGCAAGGTTTCGAGCAGGTCCTGGACCTGATCGAGGCCGCCTGTGATTTGCTGGTGATCGAATTGAAGGGGCGGTTATGAGTCTGGATGTGCAGCCCCAGGTTTCCCTGAAGGCCTTTAACAGTTTTGGCATTGATGTGCGTGCGCAATGGTTCGCCGAAGCCCATAGCGACGCCGATGTGCGCGAGGGCCTGGCCTATGCGGCCGCACAGCAGTTGCCGTTGCTGGTGATCGGGGGCGGCAGCAACCTGCTGCTGACCCAGGATATCCCGGCATTGGTGTTGCGCATGGCAACCCAGGGGATCCGAGTACTGCACGACGACGGCCAGCAGGTGGTGGTGGAAGCCGAGGCGGGCGAGGCCTGGCATCCGTTTGTGCTATGGACCCTTGCACAAGGGTTCTCTGGCCTGGAAAACCTCAGCCTGATTCCCGGCACTGTCGGGGCGGCACCGATGCAGAACATTGGCGCCTACGGTGTCGAGATCAAGGATGTCTTCGCCGGCCTGACTGCCCTCGACCGCCAGACGGGCGAGTTGCGGGATTTCAGCCTGGAGGAATGCAACTTCGCCTACCGCGACAGCCTGTTCAAGCACGAAGTGGGGCGCTGGCTGATCCTGCGGGTGCGTTTTGCCCTGAACCGCGTCGCACACCTGAAACTCGGCTACGGCCCGGTGCAACAGCGCCTGGCAGAGCAGGGCATTGCCCAGGCAACCCCGAGCGATGTCAGTCGGGCCATTTGCAGTATCCGCAGTGAAAAGCTGCCCGATCCTGCGGTCTTGGGCAACGCCGGCAGTTTCTTCAAGAACCCGCTGGTCTCCCAGGAGCTGGCGGCGCAGTTGCAGCTGCAATATCCCGATCTGGTGGCCTATCCCCAGGCCGATGGGCAAGTGAAGCTGGCGGCCGGCTGGTTGATTGAAAAGGCCGGCTGGAAGGGCTTTCGCGAGGGTGATGCCGGCGTGCATCGCTTGCAGGCGCTGGTGCTGGTCAATTATGGCGCGGCCACCGGCCTGGATATTTCCAGCCTGGCCCAGCGCATCCAGCGCGATATCGCCGAGCGCTTCAAGGTCGACCTGGAAATGGAGCCCAATCGTTATTGAGCTACGCTTCTAGCGTGTTGAACCAAGCCCTGCATTGCAGGGCTTTTTTGTTAATGCTGGGTTAACTTAGCAGGCTAACGATGCCTGTTTATTGTTCGATAGACCCTGTTTATCAAAGGCCCGGTGAAGACCTGTCTTCACAAGAGAGCCCGATTAGCCTGAGCCATCTGCGTGTACCGACTCCGCTCCCTTGAAAGCGGCAGATAGCTCGACCCCATAATCCAATCACTATGCGGGCGTGCCCATGATTACTCTGAAACTCAACGGTCAAGATCATCCACTGGATGCCACCGAGGATATGCCTCTGCTGTGGGCGATCCGTGATGTAGCGGGTTACAACGGCACCAAGTTCGGTTGCGGCATGGGCCTGTGTGGCGCCTGCACCATCCATATCGACGGTGCGCCGGCGCGCAGTTGCATCACGCCCATCGGCTCGGTCAAAGGGCAGAACGTCAGCACTATCGACAACCTGCATAACGACCCGATTGGCCAGGTGGTGCAGCAGGCATGGCTGGATACGGCGGTGGCGCAATGCGGCTACTGCCAGGGCGGGCAGATCATGTCGGCCACGGCCTTGCTGAAAACCAACCCCAACCCCAGCGATGCACAGATTGAAGAAGCCATGGTCGGCAATATCTGCCGCTGCGGCACCTATAACCGCATCAAGACGGCGATCCGCCAGGCCGCGACTCAGTTGCAGGGAGCCAAGGCATGAGCCAGTTACCGAGCAATTTCGCCCTGAGCAACCTTAGCCGGCGCGGTTTCCTCAAGGGCGTCGGCGCGACCGGCGCGCTGGTGGTGGCTGCCAGTTGGGGCTTGCCCCAGGCCTTTGCCGACGAAGTGAAGCAATACGGCGGGGCCGCGATGCCCAATGGCCTGGTCGATGATCCCAAGGTCTATGTCAGCATCGCCAGCGATGGCACCGTCACCGTGATCTGCAACCGCTCGGAGATGGGCCAGGGCGTGCGCACCAGCCTGACCATGGTGGTGGCCGATGAACTGGAGGCCGATTGGGCGCTGGTGAAGGTTGCGCAGGCGCCGGGCGATGAAGCACGTTTTGGCAACCAGGATACTGACGGTTCGCGCAGCATGCGCCATTGGTTCGAACCGATGCGCCGCTGCGGCGCCGCCGTGCGGACCATGCTGGAACAGGCCGCTGCCGAGCAGTGGAAAGTCCCGCTGGCCGAATGCCGTGCACAGTTGCATAAAGTCATTCACCAGCCCAGCGGCCGCGAACTGGGCTATGGCGCCCTGGCCGCTGCCGCCAGCGCGTTGGCAGTGCCGGCGCGCGACAGCCTGCGGCTCAAGCAGCCCTCGGAGTTTCGCTATATCGGCAAGGAAGCCACCAAGGCCATCGACGGTGCCGATATCGTCAACGGCCGGGCGGTGTACGGCGCCGATGTGCATTTTGACGGCATGCTGTTCGCGACCATTGCGCGGCCCAAGGTATACGGCGGCAAGGTCAAGTCGTTCGATGCCAGCGCGGCGCTGAAAGTCCCCGGGGTGATCAAGGTCCTGCAAATCGAAAGCCGACCCATACCCTCGGAATTCCAGCCATTGGGTGGTGTGGCGGTGGTTGCCAGCAATACCTGGGCGGCGATCAAGGGCCGTGAGGCGTTGCAGATTGTCTGGGACGACGGCGCGAATGCTGGCTACAACTCCATCGACTATCGCAAGACCCTGGAGGCCGCGGCGCTCCAGCCCGGCAAAGTGGTGCGCAATACCGGCAGTATCGAGCAGGCCCTGAACGATGCCGACAGCACCCTCGAAGCCACGTATTACTTGCCACACCTGGCGCAGTCGCCGATGGAGCCGATGGTGGCCGTGGCCCGTTATCAAGACGGGCGATGCGAGGCCTGGGCTCCGAGCCAGGCACCGCAGGTCACGCGGGAACGGGTGGCCGAGCGCCTGGGCCTGCCGTTCGATAACGTCACGATCCACGTCACCCTGTTGGGCGGTGGCTTTGGGCGCAAGTCGAAACCGGATTTCATCATCGAAGCTGCGCTGCTGGCCAAGGAATTCCCCGGCAAGGCCGTGCGTGTGCAGTGGACCCGTGAAGACGATATTCATAACTCCTACTTCCATACCGTCTCCGCCGAGTACCTCAAGGCCGGCCTGAACAAGGACGGCCTGCCCTCTGGCTGGCTGCACCGCACCGTGGCACCCAGCATCACTGCGCTGTTTGCGCCGGGCATGAACCACGAGGCGGCGTTCGAGCTGGGTATGGGCTTTACCAACATGGCCTACGCCATTCCCAATGTGCGCCTGGAAAACCCCGAAGCGGCTGCCCACACCCGCGTGGGTTGGTACCGTTCGGTGTCGAACATCCCCCATGGGTTTGCCATTCAGAGCTTTGTCGATGAACTGGCCCATAAGGCCGGCCAGGATCCGCTGAAATATCAACTCAAGCTGCTGGGCCCGGATCGTCAGATTGATCCGCGAACCTTGAGTGAAGAGTGGAACTACGGCGAGTCCCCCGAGCGTTATCCGATTGATACCGCGCGCATGCGCGGCGTGCTGGAAACCGCCGCCAAGGCCGCCGGCTGGGGGCGCACGCTGCCCAAGGGGCGCGGCCTGGGGCTGGCGGTGCACTACAGCTTTGTGACCTATGTGGCGGCGGTGATCGAGGTGGAGGTCAAGGATGATGGCACGCTGATCGTGCATAAGGCTGATATTGCGGTGGACTGCGGGCCGCAGATCAACCCGGAGCGCATCCGCTCACAGTTCGAGGGCGCCTGCGTCATGGGCTTGGGCAATGCGGTCCTGGGAGAAATCAGCTTCAAGGATGGCAAGGTCCAGCAGGACAACTTCCATATGTATGAAGTGGCGCGCATGTCCCTGGCCCCCCGGGAAATCGCCATACATTTGGTCACGCCAGAAGGAGAGGTGCCCCTGGGTGGCGTCGGTGAGCCGGGCGTGCCACCGATTGCGCCAGCGCTGTGCAACGCGATATTTGCCGCCACCGGCAAGCGTATCCGCAGCTTGCCCGTGCGTTATCAACTGCAGGGCTGGCAGCAGGCGGCGAAAGCCTGATGGACAGCGTGGATCTGAACGTCCTGCGCAGCGTGCTGGAGTGGCGCCGCGCGGGGCAGCGGGTGGTGCTGTACAGCGTGGTCCAGACCTGGGGCAGCGCGCCACGGCCGCCGGGGGCGATGCTGGCCCTGCGCGGCGATGGGGTGGTGATCGGCTCGGTTTCCGGTGGCTGCATTGAAGATGACCTGATCGCTCGGCTTTACGATGGTCGCTTGCCTGACGAAGGGCCGCCGGTGCAACTGGTGACCTATGGCGTGACCCGGGATGAAGCGGCGCGCTTTGGCCTGCCCTGCGGCGGCACCTTGCGCCTGACGGAGGAGCGGGTAAGTGATCCTGCCTGGGTCGCCGAGTTGCTGGCGCGTTGTGAGGCCCATGAAATAGTGGCCCGGGAGTTGGACTTGGCGTCGGGCACCGTGCGTCTGAGCGCGGCGAGCCAGTCCGACATTGTCAGTTTTGATGGTGAGCGCTTGCGGGCCATCTACGGCCCGCGCTGGCGCCTGTTACTGATCGGTGCGGGGCAGCTGTCGCGCTATGTGGCAGAAATGGCGCGGCTGTTGGATTTTGAAGTGCTGATCTGCGATCCACGCCAGGAGTTTGTCCATGGCTGGGAAGAACAACACGGGCGCTTTGTGCCGGGAATGCCCGATGAGGCCGTGCTCAATATCCAGACGGACGAGCGCACGGCCATTGTGGCCCTGACCCACGATCCGCGCCTGGACGACATGGCGCTGCTGACCGCGTTGAACTCCCGAGCGTTCTACATTGGTGCCCTGGGCTCGCGGGCCAATAGTCGCAAGCGTCGGGAAAACCTGGCGGTGTTGGGGCTGGGAGCCGAGGCGATTGCGCGGCTGCATGGTCCGATCGGTCTTCATATCGGCAGTCATACGCCGGCAGAGATTGCCTTGTCGCTGATGGCACACATCGTCGCGATCAAGAACGGTGTGGAACTGTTGCAAGCAAAACCGGTGCGGGAGGTGGTCAGTTGACGAGCACCATTACCGCCATCGTCCTGGCGGCGGGGCAGGGCAGCCGGTTCCGCGCGCAAGCCGGCCAGGACAAACTGCTGGCTCCTTGCGTGGGGCGTGATGGGGTGACACGGCCGGTCTTCGAGCAGGTGTTGGTCAATTTACCGGCCAGTATCACCCGGCGCTGGGTCGTCACCTCGCCTGCGCGCAGCGAGGTTATTCGCCTGGCCAGGGCATACGGTTGCGAAGTGCTGCTTGTGGATTCGGCGGGCATGGGCGACAGCATTGCGGCTGCCGTTGCCGCCAGTGGCCCGGCGGCGGGTTGGCTGGTGGTGTTGGGGGATATGCCGTTTATCCAGGCGGCGAGTATTGAGCGGGTGATAGAGCGGGTGGAGGGTGTCAGTGTGCCGGTGCATGCCGGTCAGCAGGGCCATCCTGTTGCGTTTGGCCCGGAATTGGGGCCGGCCTTGATGGGGTTGACTGGGGATCGTGGGGCCAGGGCGGTGTTTGCCCTGGCTGAGGTGCGGGAAGTGCCGGTGGATGATCCTGGGGTGTTGTGGGATGTGGACGTGCCGCAATCACTGGAATTCAGGTAGGGGCTGGAAGAGCTGGTCGGGGTGTCAGGTATTTATCCGTCATCGTTAACGATCATCGCAGGCAAGCCAGCTTGTATGGTTAGACTTGTAGGGGTGGTGGGACTAAAAGCCAGCATCTGACTCTAGCCAGTACAGACCGTGGGAGACTTCGCCCCACCCCTTCACCAAAGCGCCGATAA
>NZ_JAARMB010000037.1:0-22747 GCF_012985615.1 Pseudomonas sp. WS 5412 | reverse complement strand
TTGCTGTTGCTCTGCTTTTGATCTGGCTTTTGATCTTGATCTCAGGCGCCCCGTTAAACCACGATGGCCGCAGGCAGGTATTGCGCAGTGGGCACCCCGGCATGGATGCCGGGGTAGCCGCGACACGGCCATGGATGGCCGATCGCGGCGGGCCCACGGAGCAATGCCTGACTGCGGGCATGCCGAGCCTAGGCGAGGCACCGAGTGGTGGGGCAAGAGCGCTTTGCTTACTTTGGCGCTCTTCCAAAGTGAGCCGCCGTAAGGGCGGAACCCTAAGTGGCCGTTACCGCAGCAACGGATATGTACACATACCGAAAAGAGAGTTGTGTAGCTAATCATGCCGCAATGGCAGACTGTCAGTCAGCAATTGTACTGACTAGCACTCCGTCATCGCGGGCAAGCCCGCTCCCCCATTAGACCGCATCAAGTCAGCGCAATGCGCGGCGCAGGACCTTGCCCACCGTAGTCTTGGGCAATTCCTCGACGCGAAACTCGACAAACTTCGGCACTTTGTACCCCGTCAGGTATTCCCGGCAATGTGCCAACAGCTGCTCCTGGGTCAGGCTGGGGTCGCGACGCACCACGACAATCTTCACCTTCTCTCCGGTCACCCCATCCTCCACGCCAATCGCCGCCACTTCCGCAACGCCCGGGTGCAACGCCACCACGTCTTCGATTTCATTGGGGTACACGTTGAAACCCGACACCAGGATCATGTCCTTCTTGCGATCCACCAGGCGGATGAAGCCCTGTTCATTCATCACCCCGATATCCCCGGTGGACAGCCAGCCCTCGGCATCCAGCACTTCGGCGGTTTCCTTGGGGCGCTGCCAGTAGCCCTGCATCACCTGCGGGCCGCGCACCTGCAATTCACCCGGTTCACCGATGTCGGCGAGTTCACCGTCCTCGCGGATAAAGCGCACCCAGGTCGATGGCAGTGGCACGCCGATGCTGCCGGTAAATTCCATCTCGCGCATGCGCGAGATGTCGATAGGGCTGATGCTCACCACCGGCGAGCACTCCGTCAGGCCGTAACCCTCGATGATCGGCAGCCCGGTGACTTCCTTCCAGCGCTTGGCCACCGCGGTGTGCGTGGCCATGCCGCCGGCGATGACCAGGCGCAGGTCGGAAAAGTCCCGGGCACGGAACTCTGCGTTCTCCAGCAAGCCGTTGAACAACGTGTTGACCCCGGCAATGCCGTTGAAACGCTCCTTGCGCAGGATCATCTGCACCCGCTTCACGTCCCGTGGGTTGGCGATCAGGATATTGCGCCCGCCCAGGCACATGAACATCAGGCAATTCACGGTCAGGGAAAAGATGTGGTACAGCGGCAACAACGTGACGTTGGTTTCCTGCTGGTTCTGGTCCAGTTGATCGCCCACCCACGCCTTGGCCTGCAACAGGTTGGCGATGATATTGCGGTGGCTGAGCATCACGCCCTTGGCATCGCCGGTGGTGCCGCCGGTGTATTGCAGGAACGCCAGTTCTTCACGCGCCAGCGGCACCGGCGTATGGGTCAGGCCCCGGCCCTGCTTGAGCGTCTGGTTGAAACGCAGCGCACCCGGCAGGTTGTAGGCCGGCACCTGCTTCTGCACTCGGCGCAGGATGAAGTTCATCGCCGCGCCCTTGAAGGTGCCGAGCAGGTCGCCGATGGCCGCAATGACCACGCGCTTGACCGTGCTGCCGGCCACAACTTTTTCCAGGGTGTGCGCGAAGTTCTCGAAGATCACCACGGTCTCGGCGCCGCTGTCCTTGAGCAGGTGCTTGAGTTCGTGGGAGGTGTACAAAGGGTTGACGTTGACCACCACCGCACCGGCAAGGATGGTGCCCAACAGACAGATCGGATACTGCAAGCAGTTGGGCATCATCAACGCCACGCGATCGCCCTTGCGCACGCCCTGGGCCTGCAGCCAGGCGGCAAAGGCGATGCCCTGGGCCTGCCAGGTGGCGTAGGTCATTTCGGTGCCGATGCTGACGTAGGCCACGCGGTCGCGGTATTTGTGCAAATGTTCGAGAAACACCTCGCGCAACGACGGGTAGTCCTCGATGCCGGCGTCGATGTCGCTGGGCACCCCAGGCAGATAAGCGTTCAGCCAGATACGTTCGGTTTGGTCCAGGCTTACAGCGTTCATCGCAGTCTCCTTATTGTTGTTGTACGGCTACTTTTCAATGATGGCGGTAATGCCCAGGCCGCCGGCGGCACAGATGGAAATCAAACCGCGTCCGCCACCGCGCAGGTGAATGGCCTTGGCCAGCGCCGCCAACTGGCGGCCACCGGTGGCGGCAAAGGGATGACCGCAACCGAGCGAGCCGCCATTGACGTTCATCCTGGCGCGGTCGATAGCCCCCAGTGGCGCCTCCAGCCCCAGGCGCTCACGGCAGTAATCGGCATCTTCCCAGGCCTTGAGGGTGCACAGCACCTGGGCGGCGAAGGCTTCGTGGATCTCGAAGAAATCGAAATCGGCAAAACTCAGGTTTTCGCGTGCGAGCATGCGGGGCACGGCGTAAGCCGGGGCCATCAGCAAGCCTTCGCTGCCGTCGACGAAGTTCACCGCGGCGGTCTCGCCGGTACGCAGGTAGGCCAGCACCGGCAGGCCACGAGCGGCGGCCCACTCCTCGCTGGCCAGCAGCACCACCGAGGCGCCATCGGTCAGCGGCGTGGAGTTACCGGCCGTGAGGGTGCCGTTCTGCCGATCGTAGGCCGGGGACAGGCTGGCGAGCTTCTCCAGGCTGGCATCGGCGCGCAGGTTGTTGTCGCGAGACAGGCCGCGATAGGGGCTGATCAGGTCGTCGAAGAAGCCGTTTTTATAGGCCGCGTCGAGGCGCTGGTGGCTGGTCAGGGTCAGTTCGTCCTGGGCCAGGCGCTTGATCTGCCAGCGCTTGGCCATTTCTTCGCAGTGCTCGCCCATGGACAAGCCGGTACGCGGCTCGCCATTACGCGGCAGCAGCGGCTTGAAAAACATCGAGGGGCGCACCTGCAACAGGCTGCGCAACTTGTTGCCGCTGCCCTTGGCGCGGTTGGCCGCCAGCAGCGTGCGGCGCAGGGATTCGTTGATGCCGATGGGCGCGTCTGAGGTGGTATCGGCGCCCCCGGCAACCCCCACGTCAATCTGGCCGAGGGCGATTTTATTGGCCACCAGCAACGCCGCCTCCAAGCCGGTGCCGCACGCTTGCTGCAGGTCGTAGGCCGGGGTCTCGGCGGACAGGGTGGTGGACAGCAGCGACTCGCGGGCCAAGTTGAAGTCCCGCGAGTGCTTGATCACCGCGCCAGCGGCGAACTCGCCCAGGCGCAGGCCGTGGAGGTTGTAGCGGTCCACCAGGCCTTGCAGCGCGGCCACCAGCAAATCCTGGTTGCTGTCGTGGGCGTACACCGTGTTGGAGCGGGCAAACGGAATGCGGTTGCCGCCGACAATCGCCACGCGGCGCGTCGGGGCGGGGCTGAAGCTGTAGTCACTCATGAACGACTCTCATCAAAACGCGAGGTCCAGATAAACAGGCCACGCATATGGGGTTTATCCCCGGCCGGATTGCGCACCTCGAATGCACGACGCGGGCCGTCTGCCGGGGCATTCCACAGGGCGACCTGGCCGGGCAGGAAGATCGGCAACTTGAAATCGCAATGGGCCTCGGCCACGTCCAGCCCGCCTGGGGGTTGCTGGGCGGCCAGGGCGCGGCCCAGGGTCCACATGCCATGGGCGATGGCCCGGCGAAAACCGAACAGCCGCGCGCCGATCAACGAGGTATGGATCGGGTTGAAATCCCCCGACACCTTGGCAAAACGCCGCCCCAGGTCCGCTGGCAACACCCAACGCTGGGTGCGCCGCACGCCCTCTTCGGGCAATGCCAGGCTGTCGCCCCATGGCTCGCCCACCGGGTTGGCGACATCGCGACGCAGGTACAGGCTTTCGCTTTGCCACACCAACTCGCCCGCGCTGTAAGCGTGGGTGGCAATACTCAACGCCTGGCCCTTGGCATGGGCCACCCAGCGCTCGGCAAACACTTCCAGGCGCAGGGCCTGACCTTCCTGCAGGCGTCGATGTTGGCGAATGCGATTGGCCAGATGCACCATGCCGCTGGCCGGGTACGGAAAGCTCGGGCGCGTCAGCAACATCAAGTGCAAGGGGAACGCCAGCACATGGGGGTAGGACAGAGGCACCCCTTGCTCGCGCCGAAAGCCACAGGCCCGGCCATAAGCCGCAATAGCATGGGCGCTCAACTCCACCGCCGAGCGCACCAGGCGCTCCCGGGGCAACGTGGGGGCGCCTTCCAGCCTGGGTTTGCGCATCGCCAACAGGCCGTCCAGCAGCAGGCGATTGCGCGACGGTGGCGGGTCGATAATCTGCGTCACGTCGTCCATGCTCAGGCTCCCAACAGGCTTTGGCCGCACACGCGCACCACCTGGCCGTTGACCCCGCCCGAAGCCGGGTGCGCCAGCCAGGCGATGGTTTCGGCGACGTCGATGGGTTGCCCGCCCTGGGACAGGGAGTTCATGCGCCGCCCCGCTTCGCGAATCATCAGCGGGATTTTCGCGGTCATCTGGGTCTCGATAAACCCCGGCGCCACGCCGTTGACCGTGACCTGCTGCGACGCCGCCACTGGCGCCAGGCCCTGCACCAGGCCAATCACCCCGGCCTTGGAGGTGGCGTAATTGCTTTGCCCCAGGTTGCCGGCGATCCCGGAGATCGACGACACGCACACAATCCGCCCACCGGCCTTGAGCCCCTGCCCTTGCAACAAGGCTTCACTCAACTGCAACGGCGCTTCAAGGTTGACCGCCAGCACACTGCGCCAGGCGGTTTCGGTCATCTTGGCGATGGTCTTGTCGCGGGTGATCCCGGCGTTGTGCACCACCACATCAAACGCGCCATGCTCGGCCACATAGGCCTGCAACTGCTGCTGCGCATCGGCGCCGGTGATGTCCAGCGCCCAGGCCTGGCCGCCGACGCTGCTGACCGCCTGCTCCAGGGAGGGCAGCGCTTGCGGCACATCCACGCACACCACGTGCGCGCCGTCACGCGCCAGCACCTGGGCGATGGCCAGGCCGATGCCACGGGAGGCCCCAGTGACCAGGGCGCGGCGGCCGCTGAAGGGTTTGTCCCAGTTGATGGCGGGGGCGGCATCGACCGGTTTTTCCAGGCGCACCACCTGCCCCGAGACATAGGCCGAACGCCGCGACAGGAAGAAGCGCAGGCTGCTGTCCAGGGACTGCTCGGCACCCGGCGCGACATAGATCAACTGCACGGTGATCGCCCGCCGCAGCTCCTTGGCCAAGGATCGCACCAAGCCCTCCAGGGCTCGCTGGGCGATGGCCTGGGGCAAGTCCTGGCAGTGTTCGGGCGCGGTGCCCAGCACCACCACCCGCGCGTGCGGCCCCAGGCGCCGGGCGTTGGCGTGGAAAAATTCGTAGAGTTCGTCCAGTTGCTTGAGGTCGACCACGGCGCTGGCATCAAACACCGCGCCCTGGACCTTGACCGTGGACGGCGCCTTGAGCGTGGCGGCCTGGGCCGGCACAGTGTCGGTGGCCTTGAAGAGGCGCCGCACTTCGTCCGCCAGGCGCCCTGCCCCAGCGATAATCACCGGGTTGGCCAGGCCCTGCTGGCCGCTGCGGTGACGTTGCAGGGCCAAGGGTTGCGGCAAGCCGATAGCCTGGGCCAGACGACGGCCCCAGGCAGAATTAACAAAAGAAAGGTAGCTGTCGCTCATAAATCAATCCGTTTTCCTGACCTGCAAATCCAACCCCTTGTGGGAGCTGGCTTGCCTGCGATGGCGGTGGATCCGATTGCATCTGTGGCGCAGATACACCGCTATCACAGGCAAGCCCGCTCCCCCGTTGAGCGCGCTCGTTTCTAGTTCACCGGGGCGTTTTCACGTTTTCTGCTGCTGGGTTTGGCCGCTTGCTCCAACGTTTGCTGGCGCTTTTGCAAGGCCTCCAGCAACCCGAAGTCCTGTGGGAAGTCGTCCACCTGGATGCCGTGATCGGCGTATTCCACATAGCGCGCCAGCAAGGCGTCTTCGTCGGCGCTGATCAAATCCAGGGCGCGGGCCTTGATGCGCCAGGCGGTAAAGGCCGTGCTGCTGATCGGCATCGGGCCGAGGGTGCCTTGCTTGACCGCCGCCTTGAGCCGCCCTTCGATCAACTCCACCTGGGGTAGCAGGCGGAACGCCAGTTCGCCATAGGCTAGCTTGTCGACTTCCGGACGCGGGATGTAGGAATTGGCCAGCAAACGGTCGCGGCTTTCGCCCGGGATCTGCACCAGCTCGGCCACCTGGGCCAGCAGGCGGTCGGAGGGTTTGCGCTGGGGAATGCCGAACGGGAAGCTCAAGCCACGCATCACTGCCGCAGCCGGCGTCGAAGGATAATTGTCGAGCACCTCGGCCAGGGCTTCATGGGCCCGCAACAAGGCATCCTGAGCCGACCAATGCACCAACGGCAGGTCGGCCTGGGGCCGGCCATCGTCCTCAAAGCGTTTGAGCACGCAGGACAGGATGTAGAGCTGGGACAGAATATCGCCCAGGCGCCCGGTGAGGCTTTCCTTGCGCTTGAGCGCGCCGCCCAGCACGCCCATGGAAATATCGGAAATCAACGCCAGCACCACCGACAGCCGATTGGCCTGGCGGTAGTAGGACGCCAGCGCCGGATCCGTCTTGGCCGGTACGCCAATCAGCCGTCCGCCTGTCAGGGAATGCACTGCCGCACGTACGGTGTTGGCCAGCACAAAACTCAGGTGACCGAACATGGCGCTGTCGAACTCGAGCAACGCCTGGCGATTATCAGTGTTGCGCGCCGCTTCCATTTCTCGGAACACGTAGGGGTGGCAACGGATCAGGCCCTGACCGTAGATGATCAGGCAGCGGGTCATGATATTCGCGCCTTCCACCGTGATCGCGATGGGGCTTTGTTGATAGGCACGGGCCAGGAAGTTGTTGGGCCCCATGCAGATGCCCTTGCCGGCGACGATGTCCATGCCATCGTTGACGATGATCCGCGCACGCTCGGTGACGTGGTATTTGGCAATTGCCGAGATAACCGAGGGTTTCTCGCCGGCATCCAACGACGCCACCGACACTTTACGTACCGCATCGCAGGCATACAGGTGCCCGGCCATACGTGCCAGGGGCGCCTGCACCCCTTCAAACTTGCCAATCGGCAGGCCGAACTGCTTGCGCATCGCCGCGTAGGCCGTGGTACCGCGTACCGCCACCTTGCCCAGGCCGACGTTAGCCGACGGCAGGGAAATCGCGCGCCCGGCGGCCAGGCATTCCATCAGCATGCGCCAACCGTTGCCCACTTGCTCGCGGCCGCCGATCACCCACTCCAGGGGGATAAACACGTCCTTGCCGGTGGTCGGGCCGTTCTGGAACACCGCATTGAGGGGCCAATGGCGGCGACCACTGTTCACCCCGGGATGGGAAGTGGGGATCAACGCGCAGGTGATGCCCAGCGAACCGGGCTGGCCCAGCAGGCCGTCAGGGTCTTCGGCGCGAAAGGCCAGGCCGAGCACCGTGGCGATGGGGCCGAGGGTGATATAGCGCTTGTCCCAGGTCACGCTGAAGCCCAGCACTTCCTGGCCTTCATGCATGCCCTTGCAGACGATGCCCAGGTCGGGAATCGCCCCGGCGTCGGAGCCGGCATAGGGGCTGGTCAGGGCAAAGCACGGGATGTCTTCGCCACGGGCCAGGCGCGGCAGGTAGTAATTGCGCTGGGCGTCGGTGCCGTAATGCAGCAACAGTTCGGCGGGGCCCAGGGAGTTGGGGACCATCACCGAAATCGCTGCCGCCGAGCAACGGGTCGACAGCTTCATCACCACTTGCGAATGGGCATAGTGGGAGAAGCCTTTGCCGCCATATTGCTTGGGAATGATCATGCCGAGGAAGCCGGCGTCCTTGGTGTACTGCCAGCCTTCGGGCGACAGGTCCTGCCAGACCTGGGTGGTTTCCCAGTCGTTGGCCATGTCGCAGAGGGTTTCTACTTCGTTGTCGAGAAAGGCCTGCTCTTCGGCGCTCAAGCGTGCCGGCGCGGCTTGCAGCAGGCGCGGCCAATTGGGTTTGCCGCTGAACAACTCGGCGTCCCACCACACGGTGCCGGACTCGATAGCCGCGCGTTCAGTGTCGGACATGGCCGGCATGATCGTGCGAAACAGGCCCAGGGCCCTGCTGGTCAACAGTGTGCGACGCAGGGGCTTGATGCTCATCAGCAGCGCCGGTACCACCACCAGCAACGCCGCAACGCTCAGGCCAAACCCTGCAACCACATTGAACAGATAGCCGCCCGCCAACCAGGCCAGGCCAGCACCCAGCCACAGGGTGGCTGCCGCTTGTCGATACGCCAGGGCAGTCGCCACAGCGAGTCCCGCCAATAACCAGATAACCATGGAGATACCTCTACTTATTATTCAGGGCACGGCACGCACAGCAGCAGGTCGGTACGGCCTGCGACTGATCACCACACTACAAACTTGAAAAGCCAAATTCAAATTTTGTTTTGAAAATTTTATTTAATGTCTTTGCGAAATAATTCTCGGCCGAACGCGTCAGCCGAAGTGTTAAAGGGAGAAGGAAATCACCAGGGGTCGCGTGGGCGCCCCACAGGTGGAGCACCGGGTAAACGCAGTAGAAAGATGCGCTGACTACGCGTTTACCCAGGCACTACGCAGATACAACCCCAAGTCAGAAGGCGTAGGTAGCCGACAGGCTGACCACTTCGCCCTTGGCCTCGGATTTGCCATCCAGCGACGCTGCGCCAAGACGGTCAACGTTCTTGGTCTTGAGCTTGACGGTCTCCACAAACTGGCGGGAATACGCGCCGTCGATGCTCAGGCCCGGAATGGCGCGGATGTTGTAGCCAAAGCCCAGGGAAGCGAAGGTGCGATCCCCATCCGGGATACGCGGGTCACGGGTGGAGTTGCGGGTTGGGGTCTGGTCGAAGGCCACACCGGCACGCACGGTAAAGTCATCCGTGAGTTTGTAGTCACCGCCGAACGAATACATCCAGGTGTTCTTGTACTTGTACGGGATCGACACGATGGTGCTGCCATTGGACTTCAAGGTCAGCGCCTCGAAGGAGGACCATTGGGTCCAGGTCACACTGGCGCCCAGGGTCAGGCGGTCAGAGAAGTCGTGTACCCAGTCCAGGGACGCGTTGGCAGGGATATCCAGTTGCGTGGAGGCATTGGCACCGCCCGGATACAGTTTCAGCCCAGGGTAAGCCAACTCGACCAGGGTTTTACCGTCGACCACCGGGGTGGTCATCAGCCCTTCCGAGCCTGGATCGGCGTACATGTTGTACTTGCCCTCCAGCTTGTTCTTGATCTTGGCGTGATAGTTCAAGCCCAGGGTGTCCTGCGCCGTGGGTTTCCAGGTCATCCCCGCAAACCAACCCAGGGAGTTATTGTCGACTTTGACCCGCATCAAGGCGAAGCCCTGGCCGGCCGGGAACGGAATCATCCCGAAGTCCGGCGACTGCGCAGCAGCGGCATACAGATCGACGTTCTGGCTCACAAAGCCTTTGGTGTGCTGGAGAATCGCACCACCACCGATGGAAAACTCATCATTAACCTTGAACGACAGGGAGCCGGTCAGGCCCACGGTTTCGATGCGGGTGTCCACCGCGAAGTCGCGACCTTTCCAATCCTCATCCCAGGTTGTGCGCGCGCCCATCGGCACCACTTGGCTCAAACCAAAGGCAAAACGATCGTTGATCGGGATCACCATGAAGCCAGTGGGTACCCACGCTTCGAAGCCGCCTTGACCGCCATTACCGGTGCGAGGTGTCGATGTTAACTCGCCAGTATTGGGATCATAGACCGTGTTGGACGTCGGATTGCCAGCGTAGTCATACGCCGACCCTTTGTATTTGATGTCGATGTTTGCGTAGTTGATGGTGAACTGCGAAATGGTCTTGTCAATGAAAGCCATGGCAGCAGGGTTGTTGTACGCCGATGACGGGTCGTTCTTGAACATCGACCCCCCACCAAACGCCCGGCCCCAACCAGCAGTGTTTGCGGTTGGCGTCATGAAACCACCCGCCTGAACGGTTCCCGCTGAGGCGATCAGCCCGCCCAACAATGCCAGGCCTAACAACGCCTGGGCCTGCTGCTTCATATTATTCATGCGTCACTCCTTATTGTTTTTATTTGTCACAGCCGGTTGGACCGAACGGCTTTACCTCAACAGATGCCTCTGACGAGGCACCTGTTTTTCACCGGGTGATCAAGCCTATTTCCGAAGTCCCGGCATCAAGGAACAATGGTGACGCCGGTAGCGCCTACGTTCAGTGTCACCACCGTGCAACTGCCGCTAAGCGGCTGGTTGGTCGCAGCAAGAGTGATACTTGGAGACGGAGCTGGGGTTGAGGCCAGCGCTACATCGATAGCCGTAGGGCCGCAGTTGGTTGGAGGGAACGAAGTGATCGTGTAACCAACGTTGTAAGCTTTACCGGCACTTGTGCTGGTGGCTTCCAGCAACCAAGGCAAACCAGTGATATTGGGTAGGTTGCACAGCACGCTTGATCCTGGAGAGATAGTTACTTTGGTGATATCTGCCTTACCATCAGGGCGCACCTTGCCTTCGAATACAGCCTTACATGTTACGGGCTGCTGAAACGACGAAGGTGATTTAACAACAATGCTCCCAGTCGCCCCTGTAGTAAACGTCGCTCCAATTGGACTAAAAGACGCCGCACTGGCCATCGAAGCCACGCCAAAGCACAGAGCAAACGAACTTACACAAACGAGGGTTTTCAAACTTTTCATTATTTTTCCTCACATGTATGGCGAGTCATTTCGCCGGGGTAATGGCCATGATCGAGAGGTCACGGAGAAACAGCAGAACTTCCCTTTCCAGCCAAATTTCAATTCATTTACCGCTACAAATTCGGGGGTTTACTCGACGACTTTGAACGTCGGCGGCATCTTGATCGACACGGTCTTGATCTTGCAGTCTTCGCCAATCGGCACATTGACCGCTTCCAACTTGCCGGTGGCGTTATCCCAGGTGCCTTCGGCAGTGGACGGGCCACACTTGCCGCCCAGGCCAAAGGCGTGTACATCGACGCTGATCTTCGACATGGAGCCGCTCCTGGCATCCTTGGCCACCAATATCCACGGCAGGTTGATGGCTTCGACGCGGCTGCACTTGAGGCCACCGTCGAACTCGACCTTGTCGACATTGACTTGCGAACCATCGGCCGCGACCTTGCCGGCCACCTTGATGGTGCAGTCGGCGCTGATCAGCGCGCCCTTGGAAAAGCTGATGGGGCCCTGGGCAGTGAAGGCGCTGCCGGCGGGTTCGATACGGGCGGCCTGGGCCTGGTGATAGGCAATAAGCCCCAGTGCAGCGAGCACGATATGCGCAGTGAACTTGGCAGGTGTTTGCATGGTGTACGTCCTTCCCTTGATTTTATTTTTGTTAGGGTCAAACAACTTTCTTGCAACTAAGCAGCACTCGAAACCGGCAAACCGTGGGCGATGAAAACCTGCGCGATACACAGATCCCGAGTGCGCCCTACAACAGTTAATTCACATTAGAAGGTGCTGGTCTTGCCGTACTTCTCCAGTATCTTCAAGCGTTTGGATGGCTGGATATTGGCCAGGGTGACATCCCCCGAATAATGCCGTAGTACCCGGTGATCCATACGCCGGCGCCATAAGTAAGGGATATAGGCCCAGACAATCATACTGGCGTAGCCATACGGCAGTTGCGGCGATTCATCAAAGTGGCGCAACGACTGATAACTGCGAGTCGGGTTGGCGTGATGATCAGAGTGGCGCTGCAACTGGAACAGAAAGATATTGGTGACAATACGGTTACTGTTCCACGAGTGGCGCGGCGAACACCGTTCATAACGGCCGTTAGGCAACTTCTGGCGTTTAAGCCCGTAGTGCTCGACATAGTTCACCACTTCCAGCAACGAGAAGCCGTAGATGCCCTGGATCAACAGGAAGGGAATCACCGCCATGCCCAGCCAGGCGATCATCGCGCCCCACAACACCACGCTGTACATCCAGGCGCTGAGTACGCCGTTCTTCCAGTGCCACGCCGGCAGGCCGAGCTTGCGCAAGCGTTCGCGCTCCAGGTTCCAGGCCGAGCGCGCACTGAACCACACCGAGCGCGGCAGGAAGGCCCAGAAGCTCTCCCCCAGTCGCGAGCTGGCCGGATCTTCCGGGGTGGCAACGCGTACGTGATGGCCACGGTTGTGTTCGGTGTAGAAGTGCCCGTAGAAGGTCGGCGCCAGGGTGATCTTCGCCAGCACAATCTCCAGCAGGCGCGGCTTGTGCCCCAGTTCATGGGCGGTGTTGATCGCGATACCGGTGGCAGCGCCGGTGGACATGGCCATGCCCAGGTAGGTAAACCCACTGACCTCACCGTGCAACTGCACCCGGGCCGTCAGGAAGCTGGCGGTTTGCGCCATCCAGCTCGAAGGATCGAGGGAGGCGGTGAGTTGCAGCAGCCCGCCGCTGATCATCCAGTCGATGCCGCTGACGGCCAGCCAACCGGTGATCACCACCGAGGAAATAACGAACAGCACCCCGGTGTAGACGATCCAGCGGTAGTACTTCTGCGATTCAAGGCCGCTGACAGCGGATTCCGGTGGGTTGCTGACGTCTTCGCCGAGCAGGCCGTCGATCAGCGGGATCAGGCCGAAAATCACCAGTACACCGACCCACCACAGTTGTTGTACGCCGGTAGTGATGGCCAGGGCGCCGGACAGCAGCGGGGTCGCCAGAGGCATGATGCCGAGCCACCACAGGTGGCGCTTGCCGTCGGTCCAGACGTGGGGGGCGGCCAGGGTCTGATTCATGGCAACCTCCGGGCGCACTGCGCGGCAGAGAGTGAGAGCGAAGCAAAAGAGGCAGAAAAGCGGTTCAGGCGGCACTGAAGGCCACTTGAAACAAACCATGCGATAAAAGGCGTTTTTTTCATTATTTTATTCGCTCTTAGGCATTTCAAAAATCATTTCAAAATAAATATTGAAATATTTTTTTAAATAAATAGCGCGGAATCGATAGGTCGTCAACTACTTTTTCGGGGCCTTTTTTACGTGACCGGCCAGTCTCTTTTTCATCCGTTCGGTCAGGTGTCTAGGGCAAGCGTTAGCGACTTTCGACCACGCCGTGGGGTTCACGATTATTTACTCGCCAGCGCAAACGGCGGGTGCAACACCGTGGCGCTTGCCACCGGCTTGCTGCGCTTGGCCACCTGCTCGACCAGTGCCGCCACGCGCTCGGTGGCGGTGATTGGCAGCATATGGCCACGGCCTTCGACCAGCTGCAGCTTCAGCCCTGGCACCTTGTCTGCCAGGGCCTGGCCGTGCTTGCGAAAGTCCAGCACCTTGTCCCGCGAGCCATAGATCAGGCCGATGGGCAGGCGCAGTTGCGGGTAGCGTTTGACCATCTCGGGCAGGTAATCGTTGACCAGACTGATTTCGGTGGAAGCGGCATAGAAGTTATCGGGGCGCATCCCCAGCAGGCCGCCGCCACGGGTGGCGAAGTCGGCCGGCGCCGGGTCGGGAGCGAACACGCCCTTGACCACCGCACCACTGGTGAGCATGCCGATGGGCACCGTCAGCGTGCGCGACACCCAGCGCCGCAGCCAGGCCGGGCGCACCGCCAACGACAGAAACACCAGGGGGAGCATGCGCTGGGGATGGGTCAGGGGTGCCACCAGCACCAACCCGGACACCGCATGGGGATGGTCCAGGGCCAGGGCCAGGGAGATCGCCCCGCCCAGGGAATGCCCCAGCACCAGGGGCTGGCCCAGGTCCAGGGTCTGGATAAAGGTCGCCACTTGCCGGGCCTGGCTTGGCAGGTCGGCACCGGTGCCTTTGCGGCGGGTGGAATAGCCTGAGCCGGGTCGGTCCAGGGTGATCACCCGAAAGTGCTCGCGCAGTTGTGCGGCCAAGGCATAGGTCAGGTTACGACTGCTGCCCATCAGGCCGTGGATCATCACCAGCGGCGGGCCCTTGCCCTCGTCTACATAATGAAAGCGCTCGCCATCCACTTCCAGAAAGCGCCCGTTACTTGGAACAGCCGCTTCGATACGGCGCGTCATCCAGGCACTCAAGCCCCATAACGCCGCACTGGCAGCCATAAACACACCCGCAGCGACAACCCATTCGACAGCCATAGCTCGGTCCTCTGCTTCCCTGCTGCTGGCGATCTGACCGGTATTGGTCAAGACCTCAGCCATCGTCCACACCCTGGACTTCAACTGCGCGCGTCAAGCGTTCGTCCGTCGGACAAATCGCACATAAAGGACAAGGGTCTAGCGTAGACGACATTTTCAGGTAGATTATTTAAAATCTTTTTTAAAATAATAAATACAATTTTTCTTTGCAATGGTGTTCTATCTAAAAGCCAAAACAAAAAAGGAGCACATCCGATGTCAACACCCGTAAGGCGCCCACAGCCCACGAGGGACACCCTATGAATGCCTCTACCCAGCCAAGCGGCACGGCAGATTGCGTCGATATCGCAATCATTGGCTCAGGCTTCGCCGGCCTGTGCATGGCGATCAAACTCAAGCAAGCCGGGCTCGACGACTTCTTTATTGCCGAACAGGCCGACTCCCTGGGCGGCACCTGGCGCGACAACCACTACCCGGGCTGCGCCTGTGATGTGCAATCCCACGTCTATTCGTTTTCCTTTGCGCCCAACCCCGACTGGACCCGCCAGTTCGCCCCCCAGGCGGAAATCCGTGCCTACCTGGAACATTGCGCACAGCGCTTTGAGTTGGCGCCGTACCTGCGTTTTGGCATGGGCCTGCAACAGGCGGTGTTCGACGAGCAACTGCAACGCTGGCAATTGCAGTTCAGCAATGGCCGCCGCGTCAGTGCACGGGTACTGGTGTCGGGGATGGGGGGACTGTCCCGCCCGGCACTGCCGGATATTCCGGGGTTGGACAGTTTCAAGGGCAAGCGCTTTCACTCCCAGCACTGGGACCACGACTATTCACTCAAGGGCAAGCGTGTGGCGGTGATTGGCACCGGCGCCAGTGCGATCCAGTTCGTGCCGCGTATCGCCCCCCAAGTGGCGCACCTGGACCTGTTCCAGCGCACCCCGCCGTGGATCATGCCCAAGCCGGACCGCCCCATTTCAGGTTTTGAGCGCTGGGTGTTCAAGCATCTGCCATTCACCCAGCGCCTGGTGCGCGGGGCTTTCTACTGGGCCCTGGAAGGTCGGGTGGTGGGCTTTGCGCTGCACCCGCGCCTGATGAAAGTGGTGCAGAAAATCGCCGTGCGCCATCTGCACAAACAAGTGGCGCGCCCTTCCCTGCGCAAAGTCCTGCGGCCGGACTACACCATCGGCTGCAAGCGCGTACTGATCTCCAACGACTACTACCCAGCGCTGTCACGCAGCAATGTCGCAGTGGTCACCGACGCTGTACTGCGAATCGAGGCCGACGGGGTCGTCACCGCCGATGGCATCAAGCACCCGGCGGACTGCCTGATCTTCGGCACCGGGTTCCAGGCTACCGATCCCCTGCCCCGCGACTGCATCATCGGGCGCGGCGGCATTGACCTGATGGAGGCCTGGCGCGATGGCGCCCATGCGTACAAGGGCACCACCGTGCCGGGCTATCCGAACCTGTTCCTGATCGTCGGGCCCAACACCGGGCTGGGCCACAACTCGATGATTCTGATGATCGAGGCACAGGTCACCTACATCCTCGATGCCCTGCAACAGATGCGCCGCCAGCAAATCGCCACGGTCGAGGTCAAGCCAGCCGTGGAAAGCGCCTACAACCAGCAAATCCAGGCAAAACTCCAGCGCACTATCTGGAACACCGGCGGCTGCCGCAGTTGGTACCTCGACCCACGCACCGGCAAAAATACGACGTTGTGGCCCGGCTCGACCTGGCGCTTCAAACAGGTCACCCGCCAGTTCGCCCTGCGCGATTATCAGGTCACGCCACTATTGACCGGCGCCACACCGCGCCCCGTTGCGCCACCCCATGCCACCGCAGAAGGAAGCCTGTCATGAAGTCATTCAATGGCCGCGTGGCGGCCATCACCGGTGCCGCGTCCGGTATGGGCCGCGCCTTGGCCCTGGCCCTGGCGCGCGAGGGTTGTCACCTGGCCCTGGCGGACAAGAACCAGACCGGCCTGCAACAAACCGTGGAGCTGATCCAGCGCAGCAGCCTGGCGCCGATCCGCGTGACGTCAAGGGAGGTGGATGTTGCCGACCGCCAGGCCATGGAGGATTGGGCCGCCAGTTGCGCGGCAGAACACGGCCAGGTGAATTTGATTTTCAACAATGCCGGGGTGGCCCTGTCGAGCACCGTGGAAGGTGTGGACTACGCCGACCTGGAGTGGATCGTCGGCATTAATTTCTGGGGCGTGGTCTACGGCACCAAGGCCTTTCTGCCCTACCTCAAGGCCAGCGGCGAGGGGCATGTGGTCAACACCTCCAGCGTGTTCGGCCTGTTCGCCCAGCCCGGCATGAGCGGCTACAACGCCACCAAGTTCGCGGTGCGCGGCTTTACCGAGTCCCTGCGCCAGGAGCTGGATTTGCAACGCAGCGGCGTCTCGGCCACCTGCGTGCATCCCGGTGGGATCCGCACCGACATCTGCCGCAGCAGCCGGATCGACGCGAACATGACCGGGTTCCTGATCCACAGCGAACAACAGGCCCGCGCCGACTTCGAAAAACTGTTTATCACCGACGCCGACCAGGCCGCCAAGGTCATCCTGCAGGGCGTGCGCAAGAACAAGCGCCGCGTGCTGATCGGCCGCGACGCCTACGCCCTGGACCTGCTCGCGCGCTGGCTGCCGGCGGCCTATCAAGGGCTGGTGGTGTTCGCCAGCCGGCGCATGGCACCGAAACAGCGCAAGGCCCTGCCACCCTCCCCCCTCTCTGAACAGGAGTCGCCATAATGCTGCCCATTCGCCGCGACCTGCGTTTTACCCTGCCTGCCGAACGCATCAAGGACTGGCACGAGCAAGGCCCGTTCATCACGCACTTTTTCAATGCCCTGTCGTTGCTGTTTCCCCAGGGCGAATTGTTCTTCATGGACAGCGTGCGCCACTATCGCCAGCGCATCGACGACCCGGCGTTGAAAAAGGAGATCCAGGGTTTTATCGGCCAGGAGGCCATGCACAGCCGCGAGCACGTGGCCTACAACGAGCTGCTGCAAGCCGCCGGGCTGCCGGCCCACCTGCTGGACCGCCGCTTGAAATTTATGCTCGACCTGCAAAAGAAGCACTTGCCGCCGTCCTTCAACCTGGCGGTGACCATCGCCCTGGAACACTACACGGCGATGCTCGCGGAAATCCTGCTCAGCGACCCCACGCGTTTTGGTGATTCGCTCAAAGGCTACCAACAGATGTGGTACTGGCACGCCCTCGAAGAAACCGAGCACAAGGCCGTGGCCTTTGATGTGTGGAACAGCGTGATCAAACCAGGGCCCAAGCGCTATCTGCTGCGCACCGGGACCATGCTGTTCACCACGGTGTTTTTCTGGCTGGTGGTGTTTGATTTCCACCTGCGCCTGCTGATCGCCGACCGCCGCGCGGGCGGGCATCTGAAAGGTTTCTGGCGGATGCTGAAGTTTCTCTACGGGCCCAAGGGCGTGTTCCCGCGCATGGCGCGGCCGTGGCTGCATTATTTCAAGCCAGGGTTTCATCCGTGGGATCACGACAACCGGGCACGCTTGGAGGGGATTGATAAGCTGGTGGAAGAGATTGAGCGCACCAACGGCGCGGCAGGCGCCTATACCTGAGCCGTAGTGAGGGGGGCTGTGGCGAGGGGGCTTGTCCCCTCGCCACAAGGGTGGATTCGGTGGTCAGACCGTGCGGGAAAACTGCCCCTTCTGCTGCCCACCCAGGTACGCATCAAACGCCATCGCCACGCTGCGCACCATCAGTTGCCCCTGGGGTAGCAACTGCACCCCACCGTCCTCGACATGCAGCAAACCATCCGCCACTTGCTCATCCAACTGTGACAACGCCTGGGCAAAGTATTCGGTAAAGCGGATCGCATGCCCCGCCTCGACCCCGGCAAAGTCAATGCGCCCATGGCACATCAGGCCGTTGATCACATCCCGGCGCAACACGTCATCGGCGTTCAGGCGGTAGCCGCGCTGCACCGGCAACAACCCGGCGTCGATCCGCGCGTAGTACTGGGACAACTCCTTGACGCTCTGGCTGTAGCTGTCGCCCACCTTGCCGATGGCCGACACGCCCAGCCCGATCAGGTCGCAATCGGCATGGGTCGAGTAGCCCTGGAAATTGCGCTGCAAGGTGCCATTGGCCCGGGCCAGGGCCAGTTCGTCGTCGGGCAAGGCAAAGTGGTCCATGCCGATGTACACATAACCCGCTTCGGTCAGCCGGCGAATGGTCAACTCCAGCAGCTCCAGCTTGCGCTCCGGCGGTGGCATGTCTTCGGGGCGGATCATGCGCTGGGCGCGGATTTGCGTGGGCAAATGCGCGTAGCTGTAGGCCGCCACACGGTCCGGGCGCAGGGCAATCAGCTTGCCCAGGGTCACGTCGAAACTGGCCACGGTCTGCAATGGCAGGCCGTAGATCAGGTCCACGCTGATGGACTTGAAGCGTGCCTGCCGGGCGGCCGCGACCAACTGCACAATCTGCTCTTCGCTCTGCACGCGATTGACCGCCGCCTGCACATCGGCATCAAAGTCCTGCACACCAAAACTCAGGCGATTGAAGCCCAGCCCGCGCAGGTTATGGATGCGTTCCACGCTGATGGTGCGCGGGTCGACCTCAATGGAAAACTCATGGTTGTCGCTGGTATCCAGGCTGAAGCCCTGCGCCAGGCTTGCCATCAACTCGGCCAGTTGCGCATCGTCCAGATAGGTCGGCGTACCGCCCCCCAGATGCAACTGGGTCAGGGGCCGCGTGCGGTCGAACAGCGCGGCCTGCATCTGGATTTCGCGCTTGAGGTAGCTCAGGTACTCCACGGCGCGATGGGGCTTGCGCGTGATGATCTTGTGGCAACCGCAGTAGTAACAAAGGCTCTGGCAGAACGGTATATGGATGTATACCGACAACGCCTTGGGGGCCGCCCCCTGGTTGCTGGCCGCTACTGCCTGCCGGTAGTCATCCAGGGCAAACGCCGAATGAAACTGCGGCGCCGTCGGGTACGAGGTGTAGCGCGGCCCCGGGCGGTCGTATTTCTGCACCAGGGCCCGGTTGAACTCAAACGCTTTCATGGTCGATGGTCTCATCGTTGGAGCAAGGGGGAACCGCGCTGCCTGCCCGGTCAAACAGCGCGCAGAGGGCTTCGACCCGCTGCCGGCCCGCAGGCAGCACACAGAGGAAGCGCTCGGACAAGTCGATCAGGCCGTCCTGGTGCAGGTGCTCCAGCAGCGGCCAGATCGCCGAAAAATAGCGAGAAAAAATCACACCATAACGGCGCTCCAGCGCCTGGATATCCAACTCCAGGTCACAGGCCAGGCGCTCCATGACATGCTGACGGATCTGATCGCCCGCCTCGCAGCGCCAGCCGCGGGCGGTGGGCAACAGGTCGCTGTCCAACTGCTGACGATAGCGCGCCAGGTCGTCGGTGTTTTGCGCATACAGGTTGTCGAGCTGGCTGATGGCGCCCAGGCCAAAGCCGATATGGTCGCAGTAACCGTGACGAGTAAAGCCCTGGCAATTGCGGCTCAGGCGTCCGTGTTCCTGGGCCAGCGCCAGGTCATCGTCAGGGCGTACGAACTGGCCCAGGCCAATGTAGTGATAACCGGCAGCTTCCAGGTGCTGGAAGGCGATCGCGCGCATCGCGCACTTGTCGGCATTCGACGACAGCGCCCGCGCCCGTTGCTGCTGGTAGCGCCGGGGGGCCTGGGCATAGTCGAACACTTGCAGGCGGTCCGGCTCGAGGGCGATCAGGCTGGCCAGCTTGGCTGCAAAGCTGTCGCAGGTCTGCCAGGCGTGGCCATACCCGAGGTCGACATTCACCGAGCTAAAACCCAGGGTGCGCGCCGCGTCGATCAGCGACTGGATGGGCGCCGGGTCTTGATAGCCGGCCACCGAAGGTGTGACGTCGCTACTGGCATCCGACACGCCGATATTGATGTGATTGAAGCCCAGTTCACGCAGGCGGCCCATGGTCGCCCAGTCGGTGTGCAGCGGGTCGAGGTCGAGGCTGTAGTCACCCTGGTCATGCTCGAGAAAATGCAGGCGACTGCGCAGGTGCGCCATCAACCGCTGCAGGTCGGCCATCGCCGGGGTAGCGCCGCCCAGATGGAATTGATCCACCGGCTGGCGCCCACCCACGTGGCAACCGACCAGGTGGATTTCCTGCTCCAGCGCGTCCAGGTAGTCATCGGCCACCAGGCCCGCCGGCCATTGCAGGTTCAGCGCCAAGGGGCGTTGGCGCTGGCGACTGCTGCGCATGGCGCGCAACAGGTCGAGGGAGCCGATCCCCGTATGAAATTTGCCGATGTCGACCTGGCCCTGGTCCAGCACGCTTTGGTCACGGCGCAGGCGCCACTCGCGGGCGGGATGAATGACAGTGAGCATGACGGCCTCCGGGTCTGGCTACGGTGGGTCATTGTGCGGTGCGACCGGACAGCGCACCTTGATATGCATCAAGGCCAGGGAATACGAGGGGGGTTACCAGGTGATGTAGAACATGCTTTTGGCCAGCAACACAATGGCGACCATATGGCAGAACAGGCTCAGATGAACGAAGCGCAAATAGGCCGCGCTGACCCGCCCACGCCGCATCAGCCACACCGTCAGCAAAAAATGCATCAGCACACTGGCGGCGAGGATCAACTTGAGGGTCAGCAAGGCGCCGAATGCCGAACTCGATGGCGCCGCCAGCACCGGCAGATAGCGCAACCAGACCATGCCGATACCCGCGCCGAACAGCACCAGCAGCACCCATGGCATCAAGGCCCTGGCACGGTTGCCGATGCCCTGCTCCACCAGCAGCATGACGCGGGCCGGCAGTTGCTTGTGCACGCTGGCGAGGATCAGTACTTCAAAGAACACCGTGCCGATAAACATCAGCGCCGCGAACAGATGGGCCAGCAGAAACAGGAGATAGAGCATCAGCGCCTCACAGTGGGCCGGTCCGTATGGCGTGACTGTGCCCCAGGCCGGGGGGACGCTGCCTTGATGCGGGTCAAGGGCCCTGATAATCGTTGAAACATTTGTCCAAAGCCTTGTACGCCGGGCGTTTCAAGGCGTCTGCGACAGTGTGCCACAGACGCAATCGCCCCCTTGGCTGGTAAGGTGGCGACCGCCCCTGTGGCAGAACGTCGCAGATTATCAAGCGTGATCAACACCGGTAGACTACCCACCCTGCTTGTTCACCGCTTTTCAAAGCCTGACTGACCTGTTATGCGCAGCCGTCAGGCGCTTCACGGGACGCCCACTTCATGAATACGTTACTCACCCGCCGCAAGGTCCTCACCGGTATGGGCCTGCTGGGCCTGGGCCTGCTGAGCGGCTGTGACACCGGCCCCAAGCTGAATTTCAAGTACGGCAAGGATCTGAGCAACAAGATCATGGGCCGCACGTTCAAGCTCAAGAATACCGCCGGCGAAACCGTGACCCTGACTTCGTTTCGCGGCTTGATGCCGGTGGTGTTCTTCGGGTTCACCCAGTGCCCGGCCGTGTGCCCCACCACCCTGGCGCGCATGGCCCAGGCCAAGAAGCTGATGGGCCGCGACGGCGAAATCACGCAGGTGATCTTTATCACCCTGGACCCGGAACGCGATACGCCCGAAGTGCTCGACGCCTACGTCAAGGCCTTCGACCCCAGCTTCGAAGCGCTCTACGGCACGCCGGAAGAAATCGCCGTGGCCGCCAAGGAGTTCGGGATCTTTTATGAAAAGATCCCCGCAGGCGACACCTACACCCTGTCCCACACCGCCACCAGTTTTGTGTTCGACACCCGCAGCAACCTGCGCCTGGGCCTGTCGGCATCCCTTAACGCCAAAGAGTGCGCAGAAGACCTGCTCACCGTCATGGAGGTCTGCTAATGACTGCTGTCCACACCCTCAAGCGCATCGCCCTCGGCCTTTCCCTGCTGGGCCTCGCCGCCCACGCCAGCGCCCAGGTCCAGGTCAGCGATGCCTGGGCTCGCGCCACCGTACCGGGGCAGCATTCGAGCGGGGCATTCATGACCCTCACCGCCGACAGCGACAGCAAGCTGCTGAGCGTCAAGTCGCCGGTGGCCAAGGAAGTGCAGATTCATGAGATGAGCATGAAAGACGACGTCATGCGCATGGGCCCGGTGGATGCCGTGGCACTGCCGGCCGGCCAGGCGGTGAAGCTTGATCCCGAGGGTTATCACGTGATGCTGATGGGCCTGACGGGCCAGATCAAGGAAGGCGACCAGGTGCCGCTGACCCTGACGGTGGAAGATGCCAAGGGTGACAAGCAGACCCTCGAAATCCAGGCGCCGGCCCGCAGCCTGGGCAGTGCTGGTGGTCATCATATGAACCATTGATCCTGAGGGTGGGAGCTGGCTTGCTCGCGGTGGCCATAAGTATTCTCTTCTGGGTATGTGTACATATCCGTTGCTGCGGTTATGGCGGCTATTGGTTCCGCCCTTACGGCGGGTCACTTTTGGAAAAGAGCCCCAAAAGTAACCAAAAGGGCTCTTGCCCCACCACTCGGCACCTCGCCTAGGCTCGGTGTGCCCGTCATCCGACATTGATTTGGGGGGCCGCCGCGATGGGCCATCGATGGCCCAGCGCGGCTAACCCGGCGTCCTGCCGGGTTACCCCCCAAATCAAAATCGGATGACGGCCAGCGTGGTTTAACGGGGCGCCT
>NZ_JAARMB010000036.1:0-26761 GCF_012985615.1 Pseudomonas sp. WS 5412 | reverse complement strand
GGGGGTTGGGGAGCAATGGAACTGAAAACCAACGTAAGCCGAATTAGAGTTCGTTTTACTCGTCAGCGACTGCGAATTAACGAACTTTGATTCGTGAGAAAGGTTTATTGCACTGATTTTCGGGTGTTGGTGACCTTTCCTCGCGATAGCGGAAACGGTTTCATAAAACGGTCGTTTTTCGAAACTATCCAGACGTTGCAAGGGTTTGCGGGGCAGCGACTGAGCTTAAGTGCACTTTCTGTTCCGTTGCTCCCCCAACCCCCACATGGCCTAAACAGGCGCTTCGTGATGACAGCCGGCAATAATGACGAAAACCTCCCCACCAGGCGGCACGAAGAGCCGACAGTACTTGCGCGTACCCCCGGTACGCTCACCACCCCCGAACAATTGGCTGAGCAACATCAGCGTTTTCTCGCCGCCGCGACAACCGACAACACCCGGCGCACCTACCGCTCGGCCATTCGCCACTTTCTCGCCTGGGGCGGCGTGCTGCCGTGCGATGAAGCCGCGCTGATTCGTTATCTATTGTCTTTTGCGGAAGTATTGAACCCGCGCACCCTGGCCCTGCGCCTCACGGCGCTGTCGCAATGGCACCGTTATCAGGGTTTTCCTGACCCTACCGCCAGCGCCACCGCGGGCAAAACCTTGCGCGGTATTGAGCGGGTGAACGGGCGGCCTCGACAAAAAGCCAAGGCCCTGGTCCTAGAGGATCTCGAACGCATCGTGGTGCACCTGAACACGCTCGACGGACTGGCGACACTGCGGGACAGTGCACTGCTCCAGGTCGGGTATTTTGGTGCGTTCCGGCGCAGCGAATTGGTCACGCTGGAGATGCAATACCTCGAGTGGGAGCAGGAAGGTCTACGGATCACGCTGCCCCGTTCCAAGACCGATCAGGAGGGCGAGGGACTCGACAAGGCGATCCCATACGGCGACAGCATCTGCTGCCCCGCGACAGCGCTACGCCGGTGGTTGGACGCGGCTCAGATCGTTCAGGGGCCACTGTTCCGGCGCATCAGCCGCTGGGGCGTACTCGGCGAGGTGGCACTGCACGAGGGCAGCGTGAATACCATCCTGACGGCACGTGCCGAAGCCGCAGGGCTGTTGTATGTGCCCGAACTGAGCAGCCACAGTCTGCGTCGGGGACTGGCTACCAGTGCGCATCGGGCTGGGGCGGATTTCCTTGAGATCAAACGACAGGGTGGCTGGCGGCACGATGGCACCGTACACGGCTATATCGAGGAAGCTGGAGCTTTCGAGGAGAATGCGGCTGGCTCGTTATTACGACGCAAACCGTAGCCAAGGTTTGTAAGCAGGGCTGGTTAGAATCCCAAGTGGCCACCCTCTATTCTCGACCGTCCTTCCGCAGCACATGAGCAGTTCCCTTAAAAACAGTTACTTACAGAACGAATGTCCTAATTTTTGGCTTATCTCGGCACGCCCCCAATATGACACATGGCTGCAAATCGCTAATTTTCCAACTATAAAGAGCTATGCTCTCAAGAAGCGGTTGCGCTAACCGATACAGTATAAATTGGGCCCCAAGTATTATTTTATTTGCACAAAGGTAATGATTATGTTTTTCAATAAAAACAAACAACTGCTGGACACAGAAAATAAGCTCTCAGAACTACAGCGGCAGCTTGATTCAATAAGTCGAAATGTCGCGGAAATCAGATTCAGGCCAGACGGGAGCGTAATCTATGCGAGCAATATCTTTCTAGAGATGCTTGGTTACAAACTCGAAGAAATAGCAGGGCAGCACCACAGAATTTTCTGCGAAAAGAATTATGCTAACACAGCTGATTATTCGCGCTTCTGGCAGAAATTGGCTGACGGCCATCTTCAATCAGGTTTATTTAGGCGGCTGCGCAAAGACGGTAACTTAGTATTGATTGAGGCTACTTATATTCCAGTTCAAAATCAAGATGGAAAAGTTATTGAAATCATTAAGATTGGCTCAGATGTCACTCAGAGAGAAAACGAGTTACTCTCACTAAGAGCCGTCCATGCAGCCATCTCCCGCTCGATGGCGGAGATCGAGTTCACACCTAACGGTGACATCCTGCATGCAAATGAGAATTTCCTCCGTGCTATGGGTTATCGCCTCAGCGATATCAAGGGTCGACACCACCGAATGTTCTGTTTCGATAATTTTTATCAAGAAAATCCAAATTTTTGGCAGAGTTTAAAGGGAGGAACTTTTTTAAGCGGGCAATTTGAGCGCAAGACCGCATCGGGAGAGACCATCTATCTTGAGGCCACCTACAACCCCGTCATTGATGAAGCCGGCCAGGTTGTGAAAGTGTTAAAATTTGCCACCGACGTCAGCTCGCAGAAGCATAAGGCTGATGAAATCCGTCAGGCCGCAGAGCTTTCCTTCACCACCGCCGAGGAGACATCTCAAATTTCCGTGCGGGGCATGGAGTCCCTTGCTAGTTCAATTGAACTATCTCAGGGTACATTTAATTTAATAAACGGTGCGGTTATTTCGATTACACAGCTAAATGCTCAGGCTAAAGATATCGAGAAAATTGTTACCATCATCCAAGGCGTGGCAGAACAAACTAACTTACTAGCACTTAACGCCGCAATTGAAGCTGCCCGAGCGGGTGAAATGGGCCGAGGCTTTGCTGTAGTAGCCGACGAGGTTCGTCAGTTGGCAGCTCGAACTAGCAGTGCCACCGTGGAAATCCAGAATGTGGTAACTGCTAACGGAAAGCTTACTCAGCAACTGAATATAGATATGAACAGCATCGCTAGAAGCGCCGAAGAAAACAACGATCAGATCGCAACTGTAACAACTATTATGCGTGAAATCAGTGACGGTGCAGACCATGTTGCCCGTACCGTATCGACGTTGTTCAAAGACAATAGCTAGTGTCCAGTTTTAGGCAAAATCAGGATCGGAACTTCGAGCCGCAGCGCTACAGAGCCAGAAGCCCAAACTTGGTGACGGCCATCGTGCTATGGAACACGATGTATCTGGAGTGCATCACTTGGGGCTGGTCGAGGCTGGCAAGTCGGTGGGCGGCGAGCTGCTGCAATACCTATTGCCGCTGGGCTGGGAGCACATCAACCTGACTGGCGATTACGTCTGGCGGCAGAGCCGCAGGCTGGAGATCGGGAAGTTCAGGCCGCTACGATTGCCCGGAAAACCTTAGCGTACGATTTTTTCCGAATTCTGCGGGCTCCCCTATCACCAGCTACGCTCGACCATCGCCCAAGTCGGTGGGAAGAAGGAATTGACCGGCCGCACCGACATCGAAATCGAGATCAGCAACCAGTGCGCCAGGCTGATCGGCAACGCGATCATCTTCTACAACTCGGCGATCCTGTCCCTGCTGCTGACGAAGTACGAGGCAGCTGGCAATGCCAAGGCGCTGGCGTTGATCACGCAGATGTCGCCAGCGGCCTGGCGGCACATCCTGCTGAACGGGCATTACACCTTCCAGACTGACGGCAAGTTCATCGACCTGGATGCGCTCGTGGCGGGACTGGAGCTGGGCTGACGGAAATTTCTGGGATTCCGGCGTACAACCCCTATCAAAACCTTGTTCGTCATCGCTGCTCTGACCGTATCTTCTTTTGCTATGGCTGAAGGCGGAGGTGACCGCACTTTCGAACGTATGGAAGCGGCCAGGAGTAACTCGATGGAATCGTACCAAGTAGCCCAAACGAAAAATGCCCAGCCTCCTGTCGCGGAAAGCAAAGCCAGGGCGATGGACCACAAAAATTGCTAAATATTTGAGCTACGCTCACAAGCTGACAGAAATGTAATCACTGTGGTGGTTTAAATGTGGCAATTTCTGAGCTCGCTTACCGTTTGAGTTCGTCTTTTGTAACGGTGAGTGAGTCTCATCCAGACAATTCATTTGTTGTTTCGCGCGGCTTCCCTTTTGACTGATTGGACATAACGGCATGCACTCCAAAACCTCTAGGCGGACATTCGTGAAAGGCTTGGCCGCTGGTGGCATTCTCGGCGGCCTTGGCCTTTGGCGCACTCCTGTATGGGCGGTGACAAGTCCTGGTATGCCGAGCGTACTCTCCGGTAACGAATTTGATCTGTTTATTGGTGAAAGCCCTGTAAACATCACAGGCTCGCCTCGCACAGCTATGACCATCAACGGATCATTGCCCGGACCGTTGCTGCGTTGGCGTGAGGGGGAGACCGTCACTCTGCGTGTAAAAAACCGTCTAGACCAAGACACATCAATCCATTGGCACGGGATCATCTTACCCGCCAACATGGACGGTGTGCCTGGCTTGAGCTTCCATGGCATCGCACCCGATGGCATGTACGAATACAAATTCAAGCTTCATCAGAACGGAACCTACTGGTATCACAGCCACTCGGGTTTGCAGGAGCAGGCAGGCGTTTACGGTCCAATCGTCATCGATTCGAAAGAACCTGAACCGTTTCAATACGATCGCGACTACGTGGTGATGTTGACTGACTGGACCGACGAAGATCCCAGTCGCGTTATGGCGAAGCTCAAGAAACAATCGGGCTATTACAACCATCACAAGCGCACCGTCGGAGACTTCATAGACGATGTCAGCAGCAAAGGTTGGTCTTCGACGGTAGCAGATCGAAAGATGTGGGCTGAGATGAACATGAGTCCTACTGACCTCGGCGATGTCAGCGCGGATACCTATACCTATCTCATGAATGGCCAGGCACCCAACGGTAACTGGACTGGTATTTTCAAACCGGGTGAGAAACTCCGTCTGCGCTTTATCAACGGCTCCGCCATGAGCTATTTCGACGTCCGCATTCCTGGGTTGAAGATGACCGTGGTTGCCGCAGACGGTCAACATGTCAAGCCGGTGAGCGTCGACGAGTTTCGTATTGCGGTAGCTGAAACATATGACGTTATTGTGGAGACTGCTACTGATGAGGCTTACACCATCTTCGCTCAGTCTATGGATCGCACAGGTTACGCCAGCGGAACACTTGCAGTGCGTGACGGCCTAAAGGCACCGATACCTGCGATTGACCCACGTCCTATAGTAACTATGGATGACATGGGGATGGGTGGTATGGCTGGTATGGACCATGGCAGCTCGGGTGGAATGAGCGGCGGCGACATGGCCGGCATGGATCACAGCAAGATGGCAGGGATGAACCAAGGTGACATGACCGGGATGACCGGCATGGACAGCGGTGACATGACTAACATGGCTGGCATGGACCACAGCAAGATGGCTGGCATGGACAAAGGCGACATGTCCAACATGGCTGGCATGGACCACAGCAAGATGGCTGGCATGGACAAAGGCGACATGTCCAACATGGCTGGCATGGACCACAGCAAGATGGCAGGAATGGGCAGTGGCGATATGTCAGGGATGGCTGGCATGGGCGGTATGGGTGGAGAAATGCAGACTCATCCAGCCTCTGAAACCAACAATCCCTTGGTTGACATGCAAGCCATGAGTCCAACGCCAAAGCTGAACGATCCTGGCATAGGCTTGCGGAACAATGGTCGTCGAGTGCTCACTTACTCCGACTTGAAAAGCACTTTCCAAGATCCTGACGGCCGCGAGCCAAATCGCACCATCGAGCTTCACCTGACCGGTCACATGGAGAAGTTTTCGTGGTCGTTCAACGGCATCAAATTCTCTGACGCCGAACCGCTGCGCCTGAAGTATGGCGAGCGTCTGCGCATCACCTTGGTGAACGACACCATGATGACCCACCCCATCCACCTTCACGGCATGTGGAGTGACCTCGAGGATGAGAACGGCAAGTTCATGGTGCGCAAGCACACGATTGATATGCCACCTGGTACCAAACGCAGCTATCGAGTCACCGCTGATGCCTTAGGCCGCTGGGCATATCACTGCCACCTGCTTTTCCATATGGAAATGGGCATGTTCCGTGAAGTACGGGTTGATGAGTAAAGGAGACGATCTGTGAGCACATACCTAAATCGTAATTCCCTCGTGGGTTGCCTCTTTGCCGCTGTCCTGCTGAGTGGACTCTCGCCCACGGTGCTGGCAAAGGAAAATGGCAGCGATCATTCAACTACTGTTCCTGCTACAGCAACGGACAAGCCAGCAGCGGCAAACGATTCGAAGCTAGATCACGGGTCAATGGACCATAGCAAGATGAGCCATGAGTCGATGGATCATGACCAAAAAACCAAAAAGGCAGATTGAGATCATGACCAGTAAGTTTTTACGCCCAACGTTGATGGCACTTGCAGTCTCCACCGGTCCTGCATTCTTTTTTATGGCTCAAGCCGCTGAAGAGATGGATCCGTCGATGGCGATGCCATCAAGTGCGGACGCAAAGCCTTCAACTGCACAAAAATCCAAACCAGCCAAAGCGAAAGATGCCGCGATGGATCACTCCAAGATGGACCACGGCTCAATGGGAGCCATGGACCATAGCAAGATGGGGGCGATGGATCACAGCAAGATGAGCATGGATAACGGGCAAATGGACGGTATGGAAAGCATGGATGGAGGGGCGACTACCACAAGCCGAACCCCGATCCCCGTACTTACCGACGCTGACCGGGCCGCCGCTTTTCCAGACGTACCAGGCCATGGTGTGCACGATAAAAAAATTAACTCGTTCATCCTCCTGGATAAATTTGAGTACCAAGACGCTGACAACGGCAGTGCGCTGGCTTGGGATGCAAAAGGGTGGATCGGCGGTGACGTCGACCGCCTCTGGTTGCGTTCGGAAGGTGAACGTACAAATGGCGTAACCGAAAACGCTGAACTTCAGGCTCTGTGGGGACACGCCATCGGTCCATGGTGGGATGTCGTCACCGGCATTCGACAAGACTTCAAACCTGGGTCACCTCAAACCTGGGGAGCGCTCGGTATTCAGGGCATGGCCCTCTATAACTTTGAAGCTGAAGCGACTGCTTATATTGGTGAGAACGGTCAAACCGCTGCTCGATTTGAAGGCGATTACGACATCCTGTTGACCAATCGCCTGATCTTGCAGCCGACCGCCGAAGTAAACTTGTACGGGAAAAATGATCCTCAGCGCGGCATAGGATCTGGATTGGCCAACACCGAACTAGGCCTGCGGTTGCGCTACGAAATTACTCGTCAATTCGCACCCTACATTGGAGTTAGCTGGAATCGCTCATACGGTAAGACGGCTGACCTGGCCAGCGATGAAGGGGAAAAAACAAACGAGGCCCGATTTGTAGCTGGTATTCGGATGTGGTTCTAAGCGATTTGAGCACTAGCCCTACGAATTCTAATGATCGGGGAGTTAGCTCCCCGACTCTAGAGTAGATCCTTCAATGCAACCTTTGCAGCGGCATGAACGCTTGAGTGGAGTTCTATTGCTTCGTAGAACATCTCGCCGTCTCCAAGGGAAAAGGAAATATTCATGACAGGTAGCTTCCGACTTTCAAGTCGATCTCTGCGTATCGCAACATTCGCCGCGCTGTTCATTGGCTCAACGGCTCAAGCGGCGCAGGCCCTCACCATCGATGTGCATCGTGATGCAAACTGCGGATGTTGCAAAAAATGGATTCAGCATCTTGAGGCCAATGGCTTCACCGTCATCGATCATGAAGAAACCAACATGAGTGCTCTCAAACAAGATCTGGGTGTCGCTCCACGACTCTCGTCTTGTCACACCGCGATGATCAACGGGAAGTTTGTTGAAGGCCACGTGCCAGCTGAGCAAATAATTGCGATGAGTAAACGCGACGACCTTCTCGGGATCGCTGCTCCTGGCATGCCACCTGGTTCTCCAGGAATGGAAGTCGACGGAGTGCATGAGGCCTACCAGATAATCGGCCTGACCAAAGCTGGCACAGATCAGGTCATTGCTGAGTACCCTCAAAACTAATCCCACCCCATCCCTCCCGTCACAGCATGGTCAGCGTTCATGACCATGCAGCGGGACATGCTCCTTCGATTTCATTCTCAAGCCATGGCTAAAGACGATCAACAGCCGTCGTAAAGGCATGCTTGTGCCTAATCAGATAACCCCGAACCGCAGTCCTCAATAAGAATTTGAGATGATCCCATCCTCCGCATGCTGACAAGCACTGCGCAGTTGATCGCGATAGTGTTAAGTTCGGAGATGGCGTTGCACCCTCAGCGTACCTTCCCGAATCAGGACATCTGTCTCGGCTGAAACAGTAGAAAACGTAAATGACGGTGGCTTAAGAGTTCTTTTTTTGAAGGCTCTTCAGACGTAGGGTCGCGCGTTGTACAGCGGCCATTTTTTCTGGACGCTTCATTCGTTTCCATTTTCTGATGTCTTCCTTGGTGCGACCGCAGCTAACGCACAGTTCGCTGTTCAGCTGGCAAACAGAAATACAGGGATTTTCGATGTCCTTTGCCATTGTTCAATTCCTCGTCGAACTTATGCGTGCTGCGGGTTCATTGCTAAGCCAGAACGATCTGATCAGGTGCGTCAGCGCCCAACTTCGTGCGGTACTCAACTGTCAGATGAGTGATCTCATGAACCGTCGCAAGCCGTTCTCGTATGTTTTCTGCATTGACTGCTGGGCTGCCCAGAACACTCACAATCGCGGCGCGGGCTTGCGGCCCAACCTGCCAGACATGAAGATCAATGATCGAAGCATCTCCCGGTCGCTCAACCAGTTCACGAATCTCTTCAGCGACATGATCATCTGTCTGGTCGAGCAATACACCCGAAGTCACCCGCATCAACGACCAAGCCCAGCGTGCAATCACAACGGCACCCACAATCCCCATTGCAGGGTCGAGCCATACCCAACCAAGGTACCGACCAGCAAGAAGGGCTGCGATGGCCAGAACCGAAGTCAGTGCATCTGCAATGACGTGAACGTATGCAGAGCGCAAATTATTGTCGTGACCATGCGCATGGTGAGACTCATCGTGGCCGTGGTCATGCCCATGGTGATGATCATGACCGCCAGACAGCAAAAGCGCGCTCACCACATTCACTGCTAGTCCGACAATTGCGATTAGAGTCGCTGTCCCGAATTGCACTTGAGTCGGTTGAAAGAGACGAAACAGCGACTCTCCAGCAATTCCCAAGGAAACCAGTCCCAAAATCAGAGCAGAAGCGAAGCCACCCAAGTCTCCCACCTTGCCAGTTCCAAAACTGTAGCGAGCACTTGAGGCATGTCTTTTCGCGTAAGCGTAAGCAGCTGCGGCTATGCCCAGTGCACCTGCATGCGTTGCCATGTGAAAACCATCGGCAAGCAACGCCATTGAGCCAGTGAGATAACCTGCGGTGATTTCAGCGACCATCATTACGACGGTCAGGGCCACCACCCACAAGGTTCGCTTGGCGTTTTCTTCATGTGATTTCCCAAGGAACATATGGTCGTGGGAATATTCGGCGTACGAATTACTCATCTGGGCAAATCCTATTTGGAATAGCGGCGAATGGCTTCGAGCAGCTCGTCGACACCTTTCGCTCTTTCGTCGTTGCTGAGTGTCGGATTCGCGACGTGTTCACGAGCGTGGTCTTCGATAATTTCATCCATCAGCCCATTGATAGCGCCACGGGTAGAAGCGACCAAAAGCAAGGTTTTCGAGCAGTCATCATCAGAGTCGAGTGCTCGCTCAATCGCCTGGATTTGCCCAGCGATTCGCTTTACGCGCTTAAGAAGATTGTCTTTGCTTGATCTCATATGACTCATACCATACCCCCCCTACCTATATTGAGGGTATGATCACACGTTCCAATTAGCCATACAACCCCTGGGATGCTAGCCGCCGCGTCGCATACCGCCGGGATATAGTTATTTCAATCCATAAAAAAAGGCGCCACTAGGGCGCCTAAGCCGTCTCCAAACCAAAGGAGAAACAAAGAGACGGGGGTGTATTTGGCAATTGGACACCTGATGCCGATGGCTAGCGTCCGTTAAAGCAGTTGCAATGGGTATTCGACAATCAGTCGGACCTCGTCCAAATCAGATTCGAAATCGGTAGCTCGTGTCGTTGCTTGGCGAACACGCAAAGACATGTCCTTCAGAGAGCCTGACTGGATGACGTATTTGGCCTCTATGTCTCGCTCCCAACGCTTTTGGTCCTGCAATGGGGCACCGTCCGCTCCGCGACGCATGTACACGCTGTTCGCGTTGGAATAGTCCGCATCCCAACCCTTAGCGTAGCGGGTCATGAAGCTGAGACCGGGGATGCCGAAAGCCTGCATATCTAGATCGTAGCGCAGCTGCAAGGATTGCTCTTTCGGTGAGTTGAAATCGCTGTACTGAATGGAGTTATCCAAGAAAATCGAGTCTGATTGGCGTAGGTAGTCAAAGTCGTCGTTACCATTATTGCGCTGATACCCAACGGTCACGGTATGCGCTCCGAATTTGACCCCGGTCTTGCCGCTCCAGATGTTGTTATCGAAGCTTCCCAGAAGTTTTTTACCCTCATCAACCGCTCGGTAGTAATTAAAGCCACCGATTAGCGATACGCTGTCTGAGAGCGGATAGTTCAATGTGGTGCCTGCGTAATACTGGTTCCACACATCCTTGAATTGGCTGGTGTAAAGACTCACACCTACGTGCTCATTGACCGTGTAATCGCCCCCTAGATAAGCGATCCACGGAGCATCTACTGCACCGGCGTAGAAAGTCGAAAAGCCGTCACGCATGCCACTGGAATTGGGTTGGCTCATCGCATGCAGCCGACCCCCTTGAAGGGTCAGGTCTTTGATGCTGGTATTGGTGAACGTTGCGCCACGAAAACTCTCAGGGAGGAGTCGGGAATCCCCATAGGCCACGACAGGTGTCGATGGAAATACGTCCCCTACCTTGACGACTGTATCCAGGAAGCGCACTTTTGCGGCCCCGCCTACTTTTGAGTAGGAGTCTTCAGGTTGGCCTTTGCTATTGTGCGGCAAGACATCGACTGAGCTACGGGCTCCCGAGCGACCATCACCTGAATCGAGCTTGAGGCCTTCCATTGCAAACGCATCAATGCCGAAGCCTACCGTACCTTGAGTAAAGCCCGATTCGAATCGGCCAATGATGCCATGAGCCCATTCGGCTGAGTAACCATTGCCCGTGGGGCTTGACTGGCCCTTTCGATAATCACGATTGAGATAGAGATTCCGATTCAGAATACTAAAGGTGCTCCCCTCAATGAACCCTTCAGGTTTTTGCTCCACAGCTACTGCAACTTGCCCCATGCTCATGCCAAGGGCAATGAGAGAAAGACCATAAATGCTTTTATTGTTCATTTAACACTCCAGGCTTTAGCTTGGCAGAGTTTCTTTATGAAATATTTTTTATAATTATAAAAAGCCACCAGCACGTGAGGATTTCTCCTACGTGCCGGCAGACATAATTTCATACAATAGATAACTCCAGCGTGACCTGAAAATTACTTCTATGTCAGCGAACAGTAAGCAGGCTCAAAACATACCGAACAAACTGGCGCAGCTAGGGCCAACGCTAACTAGCTTCCGTGAGGGCAGTTAGTACCCATAACCTTGTATTCCAGGGTGTTGAGCTTGCCCGCCGAATCTTCATAGGTCATGCGCGAAGGAGCTACGCCACAGGTTTTATTGGCTTGAGTGGTACTGATTACCTTCTGGACATCGAGGTTCATTCCATATTCATAATGAACAACTTCAGGTGTCGTCTTTCCATTTTCTAAGGCGTACTGTTCCATCGCCTTCTGGTTCTCTTGCATCATTCGACCATAAACACGGTCACCACCTCCTTCAGCCATGGCCAAAGAAGACAAGGTCAAGATGGAAACGGCAAAAAAAGCTTTTAGTGATTTCATGATTTTCTCCTAGTGTTCACTTACTTCTGACTAGAGGATAACCAGTGATGCCTTTCAGAAAGCTGCCGCGAATATTACATATGCGTAAGGTGTCCCTCAGCACTGGTGAGCTCGACTATTAGAATTTTAACTTGTTGGCGAAGTAGGCTGAATATGTCAGATAAGCATTAAAGATCAACTCGAGTTTCTCACGAAATACCCAAGCTTTTTTTATTAAAGATACATCTCATCTATATTATGGACAGCTGCTTGGACTGCTCCATATGGATGAGTGGTTTGAGCGCAGTAAGATGAGACGAGGAACGTGTTACAAAAGCCTTATAGGCTGAGAATATTAGGGGCTACGTTGAGTACCGAAAACACCATCGCTAGGATAGGCTTTAACAGCCATAAGAAATCGTCCCAGTATTTTATCGCGGCTAGCAGCAAAGCACCGACGATTGGAAGCAGGGACAACCCCTTCAGCAACCGAAAGGTCCTGGTGAGGGTTCGGCCTTGCTTGTCGACTTGATCGATGGTGATCCTGAGCAGCCCCTGAAGTTTCGGGGGATATGTTTTTATCTTGTCCTTGAAATCATCGAAAATGACATTGAAGCTGTGCAGCAGGCGCTCCGTTTGCAGCATTTGATTGTGGAGGATCGCAAGTAGAACCACAGAAACAACTGCCAGCCCAAGGACAAGGATAAAACCTTCGAATTTTGAGGTTGTTTTCTCCAACACGACCAAACCCGCTAGCGATATCGGCAGGGCGAGCATCTTGCCGGCGATGTCGCCCAGCACCCCGCTAAGCTTGGTGCCATAGTCGATTTCAGCTTGGGCCACCTCGCGCCGGGCCCGCTCAAACGAGAAGCTATAGACGTAGGTTTGCAGATTCGCGCGGTATGTGGCGAGGACCTCCCGCCACTCCCGCACGATCACCAAGAACAGATTGGGCTCGCTCTCAAACTTCTCGATGACGCTAGCCACCGCCATCCGAATCATTAATTTTCGTTCGGAGAGGTGTGCCTTATTTTCGTTTTTTCGATTGAGTATTTCTTCCAACAAGCTCAGGTGATTGAGCTCATAGTCAAGAACCTTGATGTCAACCTGGGTAGGTAACAGAAAAGTTCTCGGAGGCTTAGCCCCATCGGGAGGCAAGGCAAAGAACAGATTAAAACCATCTTGGCTGCTGTCTTTGTCGACACCGATCGCTAGCAGTGCAAGCAGCTCGATCAGCCGGCAGACGCGCCTGAGCGCCTTAATCGTCGGAGGCTCGATGTCATCACTATCTGCCCAACAGAGCTCAACAATGTATACGTTGCTCGGGAATTGCCCCTTGCCCAATGAGCCATTGCGAGCGACAAACTCGCCTAAGTTCGCGTAGAACCGGCCAGACTCGTTCGATGGCAAGCGAAACTCAATATCGAGAGAGTCTGCTTCTTCAGAGCAATGCTCGAACTTGCCATAGGCTGCGGGCAGGCCATCGCACATTCGCAACGCACCGATAATGTCGGGCGTTGGCATCCCCTCATAGCGGATGACTCCGTCCTCAATGGTGGGCGCTCCAATGGCGCGGTAGAGAGCTACCACATTAGAAAACATTCTTAGCCGACCCTGGCCAGCAGTTCTTTCTCGATCACACCAACCAGTTCGGCAGTCAGATTGGACAGTGTCAACTTTTTCCGTCCCTCATCATAATAAACGTCTGCGGCCGGATCCTTACCTAACGCTCCACGCTCGAATTGCAACGACCAGTTAGCCGCGTCCCCCTTGATACGGGTCTTCTCTTTCAGCGATTTCGCATTGACCGTAAAGTCGTCTGGCACCTTATGTTTCTCGCTATTCAAATAGTCTTTCAGCCCAACAATTTCATCCACTAAGTCAGCGGGTACGTGTGCGACAGCGACGTGGCAGATAGCGTCCAAGCGCGCAGATTTGCCTGCGGCCAACTGCTCCTCCAGATACTTGATCACCGCCTCTTTGGCCTTGTAACCAAAGCCTTTTAACGTTTTGTTGTCGCGAAAAAACCGTGCAACGTTATCAATGGCATTTTTGGTAGCGCGTCCGGAAGCTACTCCTTTCGCGCATCCCAGTGCAGAGATGAAATAATCGGATGCCTGACTATCACGGCCCCGGCTGATGAAGCACAGGTAGGTTGAATCCACTTCATCCTCCGCGTCATCTTCATTCTGCTCAGGCGCAGCAGCGGCCGCAGCAGCCATAGCCTTTATGGCCACGAAGCTCGCTAAATTGATCCTGGCGGCCTGCTGAACCTTGTTGAGATCGACCTCTTGAATTTCCTTGGGCACATAGTTCTCGTCCAGCTGTATACCGCCGCGTTCCTTCATGCTGGCGACCAGGAAAAAGTCGGTTGCACCTGCGGTGTACTGAGCGCAAAGGATGTGTCCACCGGTCGATAAGACTTGATTACCGGCTTGCTCCACCAACTGGTCCATTGCCAAGTGGGTCAAGTCGATAAATCGCGCTTCATCATCTTGTACTTCTACGAACGCGGTGAAGCGCTCTGGAAACGGTCCCTGACGGTCATCATCGGCAAACTGGCCGTAGACCACGCTGTTGCCTTCTTTGCCGATGAGGCCGTGGATACCATTGACCAGAAAATGCAACGCGGGATTTTCAGTATCGAGCGCCACATCCTTCTTGACCACCTCGGAGATAAAACTGGTCTTGGCCAGCTTCTTGAAGCTGTGAATAATGGCAGTTTTCAGCGTAATCATAGGTCGAATTCCGTTCCGATAGTATCAATATGGAATCACTGAAAATAGCACCTTACCCAGCAAACTTCAGGGCTTATCTCGATATCAGATATCACCGAAGGGCTCCAATACCTACCGATCAGTAAGGCTGCACGAACCCAATAACTGTATATGTATACAGTATCATAATCTATGCCATTCATCAGCACGAGGAGCGGAGGGTTGAAGCGCGGATTGGCCGCCGCCAATAACCACGACATCAAATTTCGGATTATGACTCACCACCATCCCCCCCTACGTTTGCTGCGTATCGCTTACGTGGGATCAGACTTTACGGCCCAGATCATCAATTTTCACAACGACCTGTCCGTCCTCTTTGACGAAACTGCCGCGCTGCTCTTGTGGAAGCAGGTCGAGGACAGCCTCAGACGGACGACACAGGCGTGCCCCCAAGGGGGTCACGACGATGGGACGATTGATCAGGATGGGATGAGCCATCATGGCGTCAATGAGCTGGTCATCGGCAAGTGACGGATCGCCCAACCCAAGCTCTTCGTACGGCGTGCCTTTGATACGGAGGAGCGCCCGCACCTCTATACCCATATCCTTGATCAACCTGATTAGCGTTGGCCGATCAGGTGGGGTTTTCAGGTACTCAATTACCGTTGGCTCTTCACCGCTGTTGCGGATCAATGCCAAGGTATTGCGGGAAGTGCCACATTCCGGGTTGTGATAAATCGTGATCTGATTCATATCTGATGTCTCGCTGTTGAGAGGCTCAAATGGATCGCTGGTTGACGCGTTCGGATAGCTCCCCAGCGGACTCTTTACGCTCGGAGTAACGATCAACCAGGTAATCTTGGCGATCACGCAACAACAGCGTGAACTTCATCAGTTCTTCCATCACGTCGACCAGACGGTCGTAGTACGAGGACGGCTTCATCCGGCCCGTCTCATCGAATTCGGTGAAGGCCTTAGCTACTGAGGATTGGTTTGGGATGGTGAACATGCGCATCCAACGCCCCAGTACCCGCAGCTGATTAACTACGTTGAAGGACTGCGAGCCGCCGCAGACTTGCATCACCGCAAGGGTCTTTCCTTGCGTAGGTCGTACAGCACCTATCGCCAGCGGAACCCAGTCAATCTGAGCCTTGAAAACCGCACTCATGGAGCCGTGTCGCTCAGGAGAGCACCACATCTGGCCTTCCGACCATTGCATCAGTTTGCGCAGCTCCGCGACTTTGGGGTGGGTGTCGGGTGCATCATCCGGCAGCGGAAGGCCCGACGGATCGAATATCTTTGTTTCAGCGCCAAACTGCTCCAGAAGTCGAGCGGCCTCCTGGGTCACCAACCGGCTGAAGGATCGCTCTCGTGTCGACCCATACAGAAGAAGGATTCGAGGTTTATGGAGTGAGGACGTGCGAGGCGCCAGTTGCTCCAGGGTTGGAATGTCAAGCAGCTCGGCTTGGACATTCGGCAGCGTATCTTGCATACAAACTCCTAGGGATGCGCCAAGTAGGCACAACTTCCATTGCTCTTCAAAGCGAACCGATACGGTTCAGTTCAGCTTTGAGCTGATCAGGGCTCATGGTTTTCAACGGCAGCGCAAGAAACGCGCTCACGCGTTCGCGAATTTTGGCGAGAGTGGCGTCAAACGCTTTTGTGATCTCGATCTCCGACCCAGTGGCTTCCGACGGATCGGCCAGACCCCAATGGGCCTTCAAGGCTGGCCCGAAAAAGATGGGGCACGCTTCACCCGCTGCCCGGTCACATACGGTTACCACGATGTCTGGTGGAGAGCCTTCAAAAATATCCGAAGCTTTGCTGCTCAAGCCTGCCGTGGAAATGCCCGCAGCCTCCAGCGTTTGCAATGCCCTTTGGTTCACTCGACCGCTGGGAAAGCTTCCTGAGCTGACCGCCTCCACGCCCTCTGACGCCAGGTGGTTGAAAAGTGCCTCGGAGAGGATGCTACGGCAGCTGTTGTGGGTACACATGAACAAGACTTTCATCAGTAGATTCCTTGATTCAGAAGCTGAGGCGCAATGCCAGGGCGCAGAGGGTGGCGATAAGGATGGGCAAGGTCAGCACGATCCCGGTCTTGAAGTAGTAACCCCAGCTGATCGTGATGTCCTTTTTGGCCAGCACGTGCAGCCACAAGAGCGTGGCCAGGCTACCGATGGGAGTGATTTTCGGCCCCAGGTCGCAGCCAATGATGTTGGCGTACACCATTGCTTGAAGAACGACGCCATCGACTTCGGCAGCATGAATGGACAAGGCACCGATCAGGACAGTGGGCATGTTGTTCATGATTGAAGACAGAAAGGCTGTGAGCAGCCCCGTACCCAAGGACGCGCCCCAGACACCGTAGCCGGCAAATACATTCAGGATCTGGGCGATGTGGTTGGTCAAACCGGCGTTCTTGAGGCCGTAGACGACCAGATACATGCCCAGGGAAAAGATCACCACCTGCCATGGCGCGCCCTTGAGCACCTTGCCGGTGTCGATGGCGTGTCCACGGGCCGCGATGACGTAAAGAATGAATGCGCAGGCAGCCGCAATGGCACTGATCGGCACGCCCAGAGGCTCGACGACAAAGAAACCGACCAGCAGCAGAGCTAGAACCCACCAGCCTGCTATGAAAGTCGGACGATCACGTATCGCCTCTTTAGGATGATGCAACTGAGCAAGTTCGTAAGTCTTGGGCAATTCCTTGCGGAAGAACCACATCAGCATCACCAGCGTAGCCGCAACGCTGACCAGATTCACCGGCACCATGACGGATGCGTATTCGCTGAACCCAATCTTGAAGTAATCCGCAGAGACAATGTTGACCAGATTCGAAACTACCAGAGGCAAACTCGCGGTATCAGCGATAAAACCGGCCGCCATGACGAATGCGAGGGTGGCAGCGGGCGAAAAGCGCAATGCAAATAGCATTGCGATCACGATGGGCGTGAGAATCAATGCCGCACCATCATTAGCAAATAATGCTGATACCGCAGCACCCAGTAGGATGATGAAAGCAAATAGCTTACGAGTGCTGCCTCCGCCCCAGCGTGCGACATGCAATGCTGCCCATTCGAAAAAGCCGGCTTCATCGAGCAGAAGACTGATGATAATCACCGCGATGAACGTTGCAGTGGCATTCCAAACGATGTGCCACACCTCGGGGATATCCGCAAGAGTGACCACTCCAGTCAAGAGCGCGAGTACAGCGCCAAAGGTTGCACTCCAGCCAACACCCAGCCCTTTGGGCTGCCAGATCACCAGGACGATGGTGGCAATAAAGATCAGTACGGCAATCAACATTTCAATCACTCGATTTGGAAGCAGATCAGCCACATACGAGCTGGTTGATAGGACGAGCATTCATGTCGCTTAGTCGTTTGGCTTCGGAATCTAGCCAATCCTGATTCGCATCCACGACGTCCTTCAGAATTGCACTCACCCAACTAGGAAGGCCGGGATTCAGGCGGTAGTAAACCCACTGGCCTTGACGACGATCCATCAGCAGTCCCGCTGAACGAAGCAGCGCCAAGTGGCGAGAAATCTTGGGCTGGCTCTGGTCGAGCGCAGCGGTAAGCTCGCATACGCACAGCTCTCCTTCGCTCACGATGAGCAGTGTGATTTTGGTTCGAGTGTCATCTGCCAAGCACTTGAATAGTGCCGTGGGATTCATAGGCTCTGTCATAGATCCTCCAAGTGTTTTGTCTTGACCAAGACGAAGAGCTTAATGCGCTCATGGATGTCATGAAGTGTGTGGCGAAACGCGTCGGGATGATCGCTGGTGACCGGATCTGCGAAATCCCAAGTGATGACTTCGCCAGCGGCGGGCATCCATGCACATTCCCGTGCGGACTTGTCACACAGCGTGATGACGTAATCGAATTTTTCGTCGCGAAGCTCATCAATGGATTTGCTATGCAGTCCGGATGCATCTACGTCGACATTGGCCAGAGCAGCGACAGTACGCGGGTCGACGCTGGTTGGCTCCAAGCCCGCACTGTAAGCGGCAAAACGCGGATCTGTGTGCCGAAGCAATGCTTCTGCTAAATGGGAGCGGGCAGAGTTGGCAACGCAGATGAAAAGCACTTTGATTGGGGCAGACATGGCAATCTCGACACATACGTTGAATCGAATATATGATTTATCGCATATTCGGTAAAGCGTATATTTTTGCGTCGCCGGTCACCAGCGTGTAAGGGCAGCGCTCGTCAGATCGTCGGACGACTTTTCGTCGGAAGACGAGCTGATCACAACGCAAATCAGCTGTAACCAGTACAGCAAGTTCAACAGCAGCATTGGGCCGAATTTTTCCAACACTAAGAGGTGCCAGGATTGGGCCACAAAGCTCACTTGCTGAATTCTTTTTTGGCTGCTGGGCACAACATGCTAGTGCGACAGATTTCCTGTCATCAGCCAGCGGAGGCTTGTTGACGATCTGCATCCCCCAGATTATTGTTGCGGCTAACAACGAATTTGTGACGATTATGCCGAAGCGGAAAAAAGACCAGTTGTCCCAGGATGCCGAGGATCTGTACGAGGCGTTGAATCAGCTCGTCCGTGTCTACCAGTTTCGAGATAGAGATCGGATTTGCTGCTACGACGTTTCAGTCACCCAGTGCTACGCGGTCGAAACGCTGGTCAAGAAAGGAGCCATGCGGCTTCAGGTCTTGGCTGAAAAGATGTTTTTAGACAAAAGCACGGCAAGCCGCGTAATCGATGCGCTCGAACGCAAGGGGTATGTGTCACGCGCTGAGGATAACGAAGACCGCCGTGCCGTGAAGATCCAGGCCACGGACGCGGGCAGGGAACTCTACGAAAAAATCAGGGGCGATCTCATTGCCGAAGAGATAACAATGATCGAGAACCTTTCAGCCGAAGCCAGGCAAGGAGCATTAACCTTGCTCAGGCAGATTACACGAGCTACCGAAAAACGCTGCGGCCTCACAAATGAGCGTGGCTCAGATCCAACGCAAGCCTATTGAATCTCCATTTTTTGATTCAAATGTTGTTACTACCAACATAATGGAACCCGATCATGCGTATCCGTCCTGCTGAGCCAGTTGATGCAACCTCGATAGCCACTATTTATAACCAAGGGATTGCGGAACGAAGTTCCACGTTCGAAACCACTCCGCGTAACCCTGATGACATGCTAGAGCGACTTGAGGCTCATGATCGTTATCCCGTTCTGGTGATGCTTGATGAGCACGATAAGGTCATCGGATGGGCGAGCCTTAGTGACTACCGCAATCGCGCGTGCTATGACGGCATCGCTGACTTTTCGATTTACATGAGCCGTGAGGTGCGAGGCCAGGGGCTGGGTAAGAATCTCCTTCAGGCGCTGCTTAAAGAGGCAGAAGCTCGTGGATTTTGGAAAGTCCTTTCTCGCGTGTTCACATCTAACCGCGCCAGTCTCGCCCTGTGCGAAGCTTGCGGATTCCGCCAAGTCGGGGTTTACGAGAAACATGCATGCCTTGACGGTCGTTGGATCGACTGCGCAATTGTCGAGCGACTCATTCCTACGAATCAAATGCCGTGGCTAACACCAATGGCTGCAACCAAGACTGAATCAAATGGATTAAGCGGCTGTTAGGGTTCTCTATCACACTTAAAATCTTGTCAGTCAGGCTACGTACAGCGAAACAATCAATCACGGCCTAACTGGTCAAGTCGAATGCAAATAGGTGGTCAAGCCTATGTAATTACGCAGCCCACTGGAGTGGATTGCGCTAGCGACGTAATTCCCCTGCTCATGCTTGAATCGACGTTGAGATAGATACCGATGTCTGCGGACATTGAATACGCGAAATCGACGTATGCGGCATAAATCCCGTATATGCGTAAACCGCTGCTATCGGTGCACATCCAATGCCCGATCAATACGCAATAGGCGTCGGTATTAACAATGACATCCAACGCCCAGCAATAAGCCACAGAAATCACCGGATCCAGAGCAACTGCGCCACGCCATAAAAATATCTACTGGGGCTTTGAATTGGACGCGATCATCTCCATGTATGCATTGCCACCCATGGGAATATCATAACCTGGTGGCCCTTCCCATTGCCGCGAGACGCCGGTATTTCTAAGCATAACCTCAACCTTAATGCCGTCCTTAACCATGCTGTCTAAATTCCACTCGAAGTGATTTATGAGAGCCTGGCAGGCCACATGAGGTACTGTTGTCAATAATCTCAAGCTGGAGTTGTTTGGCGGTAACTTAAGCCTCGCGATCTCCGACATCGTCCATATAAATCTCCGCAACCTAAAATGCCAAAGAGACTCAAATTGAAGTTCAAGTTGAGCTGACAACAACGGGAAAGACTTACGAGTCGCACGCTGCCTACTTACTTTTCGCGGCAAAAGTGCAAGCATGTTACTGATATTTACTCGCACCTGTTTTTGGGTGATGCGGTACAAGTTCTCAACGCCCTCTATAAGAATAGTTGCGTATTTTTCGTCCTCATCGTTCACCGCCGGCTCGGCACTACTCTTCTGCATTACGTTCCCTGTAATTTTACTCAACAACCAGTCCTTATCGTTTTCGTTGAGCCAACGGGTTACTTGATAAGCACTTACCCAAAGATAGTCCATACCAATGCCTGGCTTCACTTCAAGTAGCATTGAGATTTTTTCTCGATAAGCCTTTTTCTTATGTTCTGGCAAAGTTTTCTCTTTAAGACGGACCGTCGGGTTTGCCGAGCTAGCAAGTAGAGACTCTTCTGCCAAGCATTTCTCAAACTTTTCTGCACATCCAAAAAGATGGAGAGATATTAAAAGATGCCTTGCCAACGGCATATCAATTTGACCTCTTGTTGTCGATAGCCTAATCCATTGACTTCGAATTCCAGCTGCGTATGCCAAATCAATTTTTGAAATAATTTTATCGCTGAACTTATCACGAATACTGCTAAATAATTTAGCTGTGCCAATTAGGTTCCCATGAACAAACCCTTGCTTCTTTGCTTGACGCCGATAACAAGCAGCCAAAACCGTATAATCTATCGATGGCAGATTGCGTTGCAGAATATCATTTACAAAAACTGCAAACTCGCGCTCTTCATTTGAGGCGAGTGAGCGGTTCGCAGGTTTAACAGCGTTCCACCCGCAAGCACAATCATCGGTCAACCCCGGTAACAATCGGTTTTTACGATAAAAAGGATGAGAGCAATTAGGGCAAGATTGAAGAAGTTCTTCACCATGTCGCCAGCACGCTGTAACGCCCGGTACATGATGAGCTCGGTGCCAATATGCGTAGCCACACTCTATGAGGTCGGCCTGCACACAGGCCAAGCAAATTTTAGCTCTGCTATTCCTCGTACCTTCTCTCCTAGGCACTCGAGCGACATCAGATAAAACCTTGTCAAACTCCTTAGAGGGTTCTTTTGATAATCCTATAAAAGGTTTGTAGGCTGGGAACGTAGTGTTAATCTCAAGCAACTCAGCCAAGTTGCTTTCTTTAACTCCCGGCAATCGAGAAGCAAGGTTTTCTAATTGCTTCGGTATGATAGATAGCTGAAATGGCGCAACGCCAAAAAGATCACGAAAGGTTTCTGCCTCGGTTTTGTTTCCGGACAAAAAATGGTATCTCGTAATACGAGATAATAGTGTCTCGTCTGGCATAGACATTGGGAAAAACAGAATACTGGACATGAGTAGCCGACTTTCTAACGTGGGTTCTGGTAGGACGCGAGTCCTGTGGATGGTGTTCTTTTATCACATATCACCGTGTACCCGGGTAAGGATTTTTAAAAATGAACGCCATACAGTAGCGAACAGCCAGCAATTATTTTATTAGAAAACAGCAGTTTTTACGCCAGAGTCAAAATACAATACACCACACATATAAATACTTTCACTGCACGCCTCGTCAAAATTCACACATCGAATCCACGCACAGCTCATATATATAGAGGCTTGTGCCGACGGCGTTACAGAGCAATATTCATACGCGGATCAGGGTGCATTCACTCATATTTGGAGTTTTCTGAGACACGCTGTTCGATACAGCGCTGATTGAGTGATTGGCTTGCCGTCAAGTTTTAGCTTCCGCTCGGCCCAGCTCAGGCGCCGCCGATGAAATGCATCAAGGGTTTCGCATTCGGCTGCCAGTGCAGCCGCACAGTGCGGCAGCTTGTTGAGCTGCTTTTCAAACCTAGATAACACATGAAGCTCTCTGCCTATTTTTGTCCGTGAGATGCGGACAGGTTTACCTGGAAGCGCTCGTAACATTTCAGCGCATTGAACCACTTCGTTGGCAAGGTCGAGGTCTTTGAATCTTTCTGCCTGCTGTCCGCGCGGTCTGTGGGCTTTACCTGGCTCTTGTGTCAGCTCGGACAGCCATTGCCGATCGTTTCGATGAAGCCACACATAATCTCGACACTCATGAGCTAGGCGAGCTCTGTATTCCCCGTCAAATCGGTTCCTCCTATCAACCAGAAGTTTCGAAAGCCTCGCCTCTTTCCATAGGTCAGGTCCATTCGAAATCGCGCGTATCATTCGATAGACGCATGTAACCGAGCTCCTTGTTTCTGACGCTATGGTTTTAGCGTTAGCCCCCGAGAGCGCCAGCGTCCAGATCGTTTCAGATGCCTCACTCATATACTCATTGGTGCTTGAGCGATTGGTTGGAGATCTGTTGGCAGCTCGTCCACAGGGAGTTTCGGTATTGGCAGTTCGACTAAGCGACTCGGTAATAGGACCGTTTGGCCGCAGTATCCTTTCCATGTCGACCTTGAGCGCACAGGCCAGCAGGATGAATTTCAGTGGATGATGGGTGCCCCTCGGCTTACGTAAAAGCTTCACAATCCAGGCCGCCGGTATATCCGCAGACGACTTGCTCAGTATCGAGTACTCCCCTGAGGAGGGGAGCCCCTCAAAGAATGCAGACATGTGTCGCGCCAAAATGCCTAAGTGCAGCCGACCAGTATCGGAAGCCATTTTCAAGGCAATAGCGCTATCCAGAAACACCGAGCGAATCGCATCAGGACATAATGGCGGAACATCGGTCTCAAGCACCTGCATCGAACGCTGCGCTATTTCGTGCAGAGCACTTTGTAGATTTTGAGGGATCTCTAGCGAAATGGAGTGAGACTGAACGTCCTCATCGTCCGGTAAATGCATTCTTCGAGAGTTTCTGCTCAACCAGCGGTAATCAAGGAGCCTCAACGGAGTTCCATGGTGGGGACAGATCAAAACGCCTGGAAGCTGATGCACACGGTGCCAGTACGCTGCTCCCACACAGGCCATGTCCTGTTCGACACAGTCGAAGCAAAATCGCACTCTCGAAGCAAACTGGAGTCGGCTCGCGATTAACCCCAACCTTAGCATCAACCCCTTGCCGTTTCCCGCCATCAAGATATTGGCGTCGCCCACCTGTTGCGGGGTCAAAAAAGGTTCGTAGTAGGGCAGTTGCGTATGGCGCTTTATAACAGCGGCTAGCGATAAGCCTGTATCACACGGCAGCGCCTCGACAAGCTCAGCTAGTCGACATGGAAAAGCAACGTTCTGCGAAAAGCATTTCGCGGACTGCGCTCCATCGAAAACTGCTGCGCAACTACGTACGCCACAGAGCCGGGCGTATCTTGAGAGAACGCTGTGAAGCGTCTCATCGTGGAAAACGGCCGGAAAGAAATGGAATTTGAGCCCCATTTCGTCACCCTTAATTCACCCCTTCCGATACAACGGAGAAAACTCAAAGAGATCACTGCTTATCCAACCGGCGCTCTTCAACGCCTCAATGGAGTCTTCACTTTCACTTAGCGCCTGTGCCTCTGAGGTCTCAACCGCCACCGCCGCAGGTGACTGCGATTTGACTTGGTTAACGGCCGCCACATTAGGTTTGGTAGCATTATTGTCGCTGCGACTGATGACACTGCGCAGCAATGCCAGTCGCTCCGGCCGAGCCACACCATCGAACGCCATCATGTCGCTTAGTTGGTCCTCAATCGGAAGCAAATCATCGAACTGCCGCATCCGTTTCGGATCTCGGCTTCGCAGAGCGGACAAAGCTGGCTTCAATATCTGCATCTTGGTGTTGCTCACCAACGCAATTGTCTCGGCGGTAACGCATTCCGAACCACTCTGGATCGCGTACCTTTGACTGAGCACCAAAAGCTTCACCAAAAAGTCGGTGACCCCTTGTGTATGCTCATACAGCGCATCAAACACATTCTCTGTCAGTTCGACCGGCTGCTGGTACCACTGATAGCTCCAGAGGTTTTCAACAAGCATGCGCCACTCGTCATCGTCCTTCTCAAAACGTTTAAATTCGAGTACCCCGACGCCGCAGCAACGCCTTGCGTTGCGCATGACGTCCGAAAATAGGCTGATCATCGAATTTGTCCCGATGAACACCACGGGAATGCCGATGTTGTTCACTAGATGGAGGAAGAAATTGAGCATGTTGTCCTTGCCCCCAGTTTTTGCAAGGTGCAGGTTCTGAAGTTCGTCGATCAGCAAAGCTCCAATGAAAAATGTACTCGCAACCTGTTCCATTTGTTGCAACGAGTCATTGATGTTCCGAGCCCTATACCGCTTGTAGTAATCCTCATCACCTAAAGCTCGCCCGACCGCATAGAAAAATTGCTGACAGAAGCCTGCCAGCGAACCATCTCGGGGGCAGTCAAGCTTGAGCCAGGTGATCTGGGTATGAACGAACTGCTTTCCTTCATAACGCTCGTGGCGAATCGTTTGAGGGTAGAGACTCAAAATGGCTTCGAGTGCGGTGGACTTTCCAATGCCACTAAGGCCAACCAGACTGAACGTTTCGGCAGTGGACTTGAATCCATCGTGGTAGCGCTGTGCGCCCGAAAGTGAGTGAAGATGTCTGACAGTGTCTGGAGAGGTCGGGTTGCGTCCGACGTACCCACGTCGTACCAGCAATGAAAATACGGACTCCAGATCCATGTGGACCAACAAAGGCTGGACCACCGTTCTCAAGCGGTCGATGCAGTGAACCCGAGTCGATCGGTCGAGGGTCAGCTCTTCTGGATCAACAGGACGGGGGAAGTTCGAGATTAGTTGCATTGCCACCTCTTCTGAGAAGATCGGTGGCAGCGCTTCGATGAGTGGATTTCCCGCGTAGTCCGCTATCGCCTGCTTCGTGTAGCTTGCGAAAACTTGGGCGCCTTTCATGAGTTTTGTCCTGGGCGGAGGCGTTTGAGCATATCGATAACCTGAGCGCTGCGAGGGCCGGCAAAGTTTTCTGAGCGATCTTGGGAGATCTCTGTCTTGAGCACAGGCGATTCAATCCTCACACCCTCTGGCACATGGGCGGTCTCACGCTCCTTGAGGCGCTCAACGGCGCGATTCTCACGAATATTTCCAATCATCTCAGCTTTGGTCGCAGGCGCTGGCTCATCATTTCGCTCAGCGATCGCACCGCTGACGACTTTATTAACTTCCTCCAGCAACGAAATCCGACTCTCCAGCTCAGCACGTTTATGAGTCGGTGGAGTCTGGCGGTAAGCTTCGAGCAGATCGAAAATCTCATCGGATCGATAACCAGCATACTTGCTATCAGACTTACGCAAATCGCAACGGATGAACTGTTTGTTGTCTCCCCGAATCCAAATATGTGCTGAGGAATTTGGGTCATACCAACACTCTATCGACCAAACCCCGCGGCTACGGGCCTTCGCAAACCAGTTGTTCTCGATCGCTACATCACAGACATAGTGCATCCCTCGGAATAGCACACCACCCTTTTGCACCGTCGCTTGCTCACGCGGAAGCAAATGGAGATAGACCATCTCGTCGGGATGATTGTTTGGTTCGACATGACCATTTTCTAATGCCCAAGTCCAGATACCTGACGGCGTCGGATCGACACCGTCGTTCATCATCTCTTGAGTGAGCCTGTCGGGCTGCCTGTTGAAGCGGTTATAGTGAAGGACACACTGGATGATAATCTTGGTGAACTCTTTAATGCTCAGCGTTGCATCGAGTCGGTAATCTCGCTCGCCACGTTCCTTCTCCCTAGCAGCTACACCACCAGGAAGCCACCTGATGCCTGTCAGGTTGTTCAGGATACCGAACCGGCTCTCAACCATCGACTTCCAGTCAGGGCGGTAAGGCGGAGCGATTCCCAGCTCGATATTCAGGCCAGTGGCAAGACCCTCAGCTGCTTTCCCCAACATCTCGCCTCGATCAGCGTAGATGTGATGTGGGAGGTGATGACAGGCCCATTCCTCTGAATCGATTGTGTAGTGGTCTAATGAAACCGGACACCCATTTAGGCGAGAATACTCGCCAGATCGAGGTGTCAGATGACCAAACAACGCCGTACCTTTTCCGCAGAATTCAAACGCGAGGCTGCCGACCTCGTGCTC
>NZ_JAARMB010000035.1:0-27674 GCF_012985615.1 Pseudomonas sp. WS 5412 | reverse complement strand
GAAGGAGTGGGGGCAACAGCAGCTGCGCTGGTAGACTTATCCACAGTTGCTGGTAACAAAATCAGCAATCCGCCCTGGGTCAAATTTCAATCGGCAGGGTGGGTCAATTTTCCATCAGCGCCAACACTGTTACGACTCTTGCGTGTGACTGCATTGTTTCATATTACGCAATGTCTCCCTGGGGGGAGCGGCAGGAGGCTACATGCTGGATTTGAGCGCGCTTTTCTATACCACTAAAGAGCAAACCTGTTTCCTGAATGAGTTGGATCTCACGCCAGGGGAAAAGGACGGTATTTCCAAAGCCAAAAACGATGTTCGCGAGGCGCTGCGCACGGGTATTCCACGCGTAATGCGCGAGAATGGCTATGAAGGGAAGACGGTTATACCTAGGTTCTTTATTCAGGGATCCTGGGCGTACAAGACCCTCAATCGCCCTTGCCATACTCCGCCACAACAGTCCGACGTGGATGATGGGGTTTACCTTCCTATGAGTCTTGTGCAGGAGGAAGAGCGTCCCAGCATTGCTAGCTCATTCTTTTTTGAGGCGGCTGAGGGCGCCTTGAAGTCTTTAGTCGAGAAAAACGGTTGGACGCTGGTAACCACCAAGCCCACCTGCATTCGTATCGAAATTTCAGAATTAGCGCACATTGATATCCCTTTGTATGCCATCCCCGATAAGCAGTTTTTACTGATCACTGAGAAATTTGAGGCCCGGCGCCTTCTTGGCAATGTGGCCGTGATGGATTCAGCACCAGATCACTGGGACTCGCTCCCGTCCGACAAGGTTTTGCTGGCTCATCGAGAGGAAAACTGGATGAAGTCTGATCCACGGGCCATGAAAGATTGGTTTGTGGGGCAGGTCGAGAAAATGGGCGAACAGTTACGTCGAATCGTTCGCTACCTGAAGGCATTTCGGGACAGTCAGTGGCCAAAAGGAGGGCCAAGCTCAATTCTGTTAATGGCGGCAGCGGTACCACTTTTCGAGGCGAATCTTCGCCGGGATGACCTCGCGCTTTTACAGGTACTAAAGGGGTTGCCTGCTGCGTTGCGTTCAGGCGTGGTGAATCCTACGGATTCGAACAGCTACCTGACAGACGCGTTAACTCCTGAAGCCCTTGAAGACGCAGCCCAGAAATTTGAAAAGTTTGATGCTTACCTTGATGGTGCAATTCACGCTAACGATGCTACCCAAGCATGCACGTGGCTTGGTCAGATGCTGGGGGATCGCTTCCCTAATCGGCCTGACTTAGTTGGCACGATATCAATTGCGGCGGCGGTGGCTTCAGTGCCAGCTGAGGCTGGCCCAATAGAACCCGTGAAGCGCACTAAGGCCGGTTAATGTCTGAGATGGACGCCGTTCCCCAGATTATTCGGTCATTGCTTACGCTGGGGTTCAGCTATGTTGAGCCCCAAGATGAGCCAGGTTGGGTGAAGATGAGAGGGCCACTTCAGACGTCTTTAGGGCGGTTTGAGTGCGAACTTTTGGTCGACAGGCTGTCTTTTCACTTCCCCCATGTGAAGCTTCTGGATATTCCGCCAAGCTTGAGACCTGTTGCCCCTCACATCAGCGCAAACGGCAGTCTTTGCTATTACGCCGCAGGCACCTTGGTATTCGACATCTTTGACCCTGTTGGACAAACCATCATGGCTGTCCACCGTGCCGAGCACGTCCTCGACTGCATTCTGCGCGGTGAGATGCCCGAAGACCTGGAGGAGGAGTTTCACGCCTATTGGGGGGTTAAGCACTGCTACATTGATGTGGAATGTAAACAGTCTCAACAGCTGACCGCGCTGACTTTCAACGCTCGGGAGATGTTCGTCGTGACGGATGACGAGCAACGCACATCAAGAAAAGCAGCTGCTTTAGGTATGTCTTCCTCCAACAGCAAATTCCTTATCTACAAGATCACCACTAAGGCTAAGCCGCGACCTCGGCAGGGTGTATGGCCGCCAGCAACTGTTGGCGACGTGTTGGCGTGGCAATCGTTGCTCGACACGGCATGCCGCCGCAAGATCGAAAAGCGGATAGCGCTTGCTTTTCGATCTGGCGCTCGGGAAACGCTCATCATTGTCGAATCTCCATTGATGCCCTATGGGATTGTCGTGGACATCCCCCCTGAGTCCCGCGAATGGAAACTTAAGATGGGACGGCATGGGAAGGAGCATCTGTATCGGCTGCGAGTTACTCCTGTTTTTGTCACCAGGCTGGACGACAGATTCATCGCTCAGCGCAACATCCCAAACCATCCGACACTGGCTGGACTTAAAATTGGGCAGGTAGGGTGCGGAACAATCGGTGGGTATCTCGCTGAGATGCTAATGAAAGCTGGTGCCGGCACCGGCGGTGGGCACCTTTCAATTGTAGACCCAGATGCCTTGCAACCTGAGAACCTAGGGCGGCACCGACTTGGGTTTAATCAGCTATTTGTAAACAAAGCCGTAGCCCTTTCGTATGAGCTAAAACGCTCGATGCCGACAGCTGATATCAGGCCGCTTCCAGTCGACGTGCGCGAAGCCGATCTCGGCGATCTGGATTTGCTCATCGACGCTACAGGAGAGGAAAGCCTAGGTTACTGGCTCACTCGTCGGTACCACTGTGAAATACCTATTCTGAGTGTTTGGATAGAGGGCGCGGGCGTAGCGGTGCGATCGCTTTTGAAGGCGCGCTCTGAGGACGCCTGCTACCGCTGCTTGTGTGATTACAATAAATCTAAAGCCTACCTCGCAGTGAATGAGGAAGTTGAGCAGGTGTTAGCGGGTCAGGGATGTGAAGCGCTCTATGTCCCGTTCCCCGCGACAGTATCGATCCAGGCTGCAAGCTTGGGAGCTGAAGCAGTGCTTGATTGGGCGGCGAAAAGTGAAGCGCCAAGTTTGTCGACCCGAGTATTGAGGCGTGATTTCACTGCGGCGACTGCTGATTGTGTCGTTCCAGCTCGTGTTGGATGCCCAGCATGCGCTTCGTAGGTAGCTGGGCCAGTCAGGGTTCTCTGAGCTTTGTACATCTTGAGCCGGAGGTTTTGGAGACCTTCCATGAATTCGTTCAGGGTGTTCGAGATCTTGAAGCCGGTGGGATTTTGCTGGGGTGTGTCAGGGGCCCCCATCTTCAGATCATCGAGGCTACAACTCCATCGCCTAGAGATCGCCGTTCTCGATTTTCTTTCGAGCGAGATGATTTTCATCATCACGCAATAGCTATGAGACGTTGGCAAGAAAGCGATGGAATCATTCGCTACATAGGGGAATGGCACACGCATCCCGAAGATTATCCTTCGCCATCATCCATCGATCTCAGAGAATGGCGAGCCTTGGCGGCGTCGCGGATCGATGGTCGTCCACTGTTGGCTTTGATTGTTGGCCGTAAGGGATTGCACCTGGAGTTTATGAGCGGAAGCGGAAAACGAGTGCGTTTGTGTGAAGGCTCAACATCCCTTGAATAGAAGCTTGGCTTGGAAGGCAGAATATCTCCTGATCTGACGCGGTATTCCTAATCACGCCGTTTGCCTTGAACTCCACAAAAATGCGCTCCTGCTTCGGATAGAAACGCCTACTTGTTTCCCTGGCAAGGCACCAATGGGACGCGGTAAGAAAGTGATGTCACCCAAACCTAAAGCATGTCTAAGTAGGAAATGGGACTTGGCATGTGGCTCCGCCAGCCCTTGATCCGGGGTTTGCATTCGCGAATACCATCAGAGCTTCGTAACCGTCCGGGCAACACACCTACCCGATGCCATGGCTTTTGGCGATGGCGGCCAACTCGATTCAGGTCGACACGACGTGGGCTCTTCACAGGTCATAGCGTCGAAAGGTTAATTATCTCTGCTTGAGCCCTTCGTAACCCAAGCGGATATCGCTGGGCCACCCGTCGAGTACCGGCGTGACGGCCTCCAGGGTCAGTTGGGACTTGTCGTTCTCCAACGGCTTCCTGCCACCACCTCTGCTGCCCCACCCAGGCCACCGTATGTTAATTTGAGCCCATGTCGTTTGTTTGAACCGGCTGCTTGCTAAGGAGGATGGGTGGAAAGGTACAAGTTCCTATACGAGCTCTCCAAGAAGGCCTTAGATGATGAGCTCGACCGTTACAAAAAGCTCGACGAAAAAGCGAGTCGTTTCCTGAGCATTCTGAGCGTGGGTATCGTTGCCTACACTGCCCTTATAAACGCAGCTTCGCCCAGAACCTTGATGATGGATCATGCTGGCTGGCGTACCACCGTGTTCATGGTTCTGGCTGGTCTAACCCTAACCGCACTGATCTCCGCGTGGTACAGGATCTTTGCCACGATACGATTATCCAGCGTGCCAAGGGTACAGATCGGGGAGGACGTGAACATGCTCGCCGAGGAGGAAGAGCTCATCACGATGTACTACCAAGCCGCCCTAGCTTGTCAGAAAGCCGTAAGCCAAGCCCAGAAGCTGTTGGAGAAGAAGCTCGGTAATTTGCGTGTGGCGTATAACGAGATACAGTTTTCAACAGGCTCAATGGTCGCGTTGCTGCTGACCTATTTCTTCCTCATTCCGCCGATTACCTAGGTCGATTTCATGAACGATTCGAAAAAACCATCCCAAGAGCAGGCTCCAGCAAGCAAGCCTGCCGACCGCGCACAACCGAATAAAAATTCCAGACCTCTACCAATTGTGGAAGGCTTCGAAAACTATCAGCAACCTGAGAAGAAATGATCGTAACGCCAGGCTGCTCTGTTGCTGATGGCAAGGGCTGCGAGGTGGTTTCTGTACGTTTTTGCCTGCCACGGTGAGGTCGAGGGGGCGGGTAAAAGGGCCATCAGCCAAAGCCACTGGACACTGCCAGGCGCGCACCGACCGACTTAGTAGTGGCATAGGATGATCAAGCGCAGCGTCTGTCGATAGGATCAGTTCGCTTCATCGTAGCCGCCATGTTGTGAAGCTGAGTGACGGAGGGACGGATGCGGCCGCCAATCTTAAGATCTACCACCTGCGGTGGGCCATGCAGCCGGTTTCGGTCATGCGCTTTTCGAAGCCTTCTTTGTAGCCAGCAAAGTCATCGCACAACAGCTTGCCGTTCCAGGAGCCGAGGAAGTTACGCGCATGCTCACCCGCTCGGCTCGGGATGAATTCGTAAACCACAGCCTTGAGCGCCGAAAACGGCGTGGTGCAGTAAGCCCAGACATACGCGCGATGGGTCTTCTTTTCACCGGGTGCGAGCATTTGCACCGGCGTTTCGTCGGCATGAACAACGCGCTGAGACAACACGGCCTCTCGCAGCGCATCCACCAGCGCCTGAAGCTGTACCCCCGTCTGTCCGACCCATTGGGCTAGTGCCGAACGGGGAATCGCTAAACCGGCTCGCCCGAATATTTTCTCCTGTCGGTACAGCGGCAAGTGGTCAGCGAATTTCGCCACCATTACATGCGCCAGCAGGCCGGCAGTTGGGATTCCCTTGTCGATGACATGGGCTGGCACAGGTACCTGGCCAATGAAACTTGCCTTGATTCAAACGGCGAGCGGCGAGCCAGACACCAATCCCGTCAACACCCTCCTTCATGCACCTGTAAACGATGTCATCTGTTACAACTGCAACCTTAAATCCCTTGGAAACCAGGCACGCTGCGATGTTGATGGTGATAGGGGATTTCCCTACCCCGCCCTTATATGTAGTGATGCTTAACGTGCGGGCCTGACCGTGAGGGGCCAAATATCTTCTGAATTCAGGTGGCATCTTGACTCCGGAGCGTTGGAAAAAACACCTCAAAGTACTTTCCGATGGCACTCTTGATGAGTTGTTTTCTTCCTCGGTTTCATACGACCGCCAAGCGCGATCGTTCACACCGGCCCACCAAGCGGCCTGTGGGATGCTGATGCCACGTGCCATACGTATTTCTTTCAGCTGTTCTCGCAGCAAGTTGTTCATAGAGGTTCCTCTGGTAATCCGAGGAGATTAGCGAAAACTCCGCTGGGGAAAAATCAGGCACAGTGCTCCAGGGCATTCACCAGGCATACTTGCAGTACGTGGAAACGTACGGTTTCAAGGTGGTCATGCGATGCAGCTGCATCGCTCAAACCGTCCTAACCTGATGAGCAATTGCTCATTTTTTCCATCAGGATAAACACCAAACAAGAACTTGCTGAGGAAGAGGAATAGAGACGGAGTGTACGTTCACCCTGAAGTACCAATTGCCGACTGACGACAACGATATGATGCGATTATGGATCGCTTGGCGGAAGCAGGCTGTGATGATGCATTGGTCGGAATCGGACAGCCAGGTCGACTGGCGTTGGAGTTTGTCCGCGAAGCATCCTCTGCACATGACGCAATTGAGGGCGCCATAGAAGACGTGCGCAGAGCCGTGCCTAACGCACGTTTGATTGAGGCAGCTCTCGCTTCGTGACTGACTGCGGGCGCTATATATATGCGCGGGTGGCTCGTGTGAGATTCGATAGGTGAGCTCGCCCGACGGTTACTGAAGATCAACACCCTGGGGCGCTGCCCCAGACCCCGCTCTACACCGCCCGAGGGGCTCTGGAAGCGTTCACCCAGAGCCTACGGACTCAGAGCCCAGAGCTCCCCACCTTCGAGATTTTCTCCATCAGCGAACGGTGTCATATGTGCTTCCATGACCCTGTGGACGCGCTACACTCATGCGCTGAAACCGTGAGGACACTTCTTATGTCGATGCTAAGGAATGCAGTGGAATCCATCCAGGTTGGGATGGAGGATTTCCACGAAGATGATGATCGCAGAGTGCTATCCGCAATTCGAAATCTGTACGCGGGAATACTTCTGCTATTCAAATACAAGCTACAGCAGCTAAGCCCTATAAATTCAGATGAAGCACTTCTTAAGACCAGGGTTATCCCAGTGACTGACCCTGCAACCGGAGAGGTTATTTGGATCGGAAAGGGTAAAAAAACTGTTGAAGTTCAGGACATCATTGAGCGACTGAATGCCTTGGGCATTACTGGAGTGGACTGGAAGCTCCTCAAAGCGCTGCAAGATATTCGCAACGATATTGAGCACTACTATAGCCAGTTACCTGTCGAGCGCATGAAGGAAGCGGTTGCGAACGCGTTGCACCTTATAACACAGTTTTGTGAGCCTCACTTAGATGAGAGGCCTGTGGACATTCTAGGACAGGAATGTTGGGATCTCATGCTTAGTGTCACGGCGGTTTTTGAAGCAGAGCTGAGAGCTTGCCAGGAAAACCTCAACTCGGTAAGTTGGCCTTTTGATGCTGTAACGGAATCTATTGATTCCATGGTTTGCCCTGAATGTGAATCTCGGCTGGTGAAAGTAGCTGATCCAACAGCAACGCGTGACGCTATCACGTTCATCTGTAGCAGTTGTCAGGAGGAAGCTTTATACGCAGCCGTCGTTGGGCCGGCTGTTTCTGCTCGTATGGCGGGTCGAAATCACTGGCGCGTTAAGGATGGCGATGAACCAGTCACCTGCGCATGCCCCGAATGTGGAGAAGATGCGTTGTTAGTTGACGAGGGTGAATGTGCGGCATGCTTCAGTGAGCTGGAGTACTCCAGTTGCGAAGACTGCGAAGAGCCACTATCCTTGGAAGAGCGGTTGTACTCCGAGGGTAAATGTAGTTACTGCCAGCATCGATGGGATAAAATTATGGCTGAGTAACCGTTTTCCATAGGCGGATATAAATTGTTACGAGAAATCGTTAAGGCATATAGAGCGCACAGTTAATGCATTTGCACTACGCGTAACTGTACGCCTACCATCTTTGCGCTTGAGCCTTGCTCACTCAAATCCGAACAGCTTTGAATGCATTTCATTTATACGAGTTCTTATCAACTGGAGTTCTGACGTTAAATCGATTTTTCGTAGCCGCGATTGATGCTCCAGATTGACTAAGTCCTCTTTAGCCGATTCGAGTTCATCACGAATCCTCAATTTTTCACTATAGCTAGAGATCGAAGTGATGGCCTTATATTCTGTGTAAAAATAATTGTACAGTGAGTCGGGATCAGCGTGCCCTGTAAGTTCAGCCACCTCCAGGCATACGCTATCTCTAAGTTCAGGCGTCCATCCATTTTTTAGGTGCGGATTTTTAGCGAACCGTGCTTCAAGCCTAATGTTGATTTCGCGAGTAACAAAGCGATGCCTAAACATAGAGAGGCATACGCGTGAACTCGTTAGGCCTGCACCTTCGCACAATCGATCAAACTCCTTGGTAATTGACGATTTCTTTAGCGCCTTGCCGTTTTCACCTATAAAAAAATTATTTGGTTGTAAGCAATAAATGCCTTTTGATTGTAAAAAATCTATGTACTCTTGACGAGCCTCTAGATATTGATTGAAACGTCGGGCGGACGGAAAGTCGATTTTAAATCTGCGAACAAGGCTTGGGTCGCCTCGTTTCCTTGTTGGGGCTGTAATTTGCTTTGTCCTCGTGATGTTGTTATTTAGCTCCAAAGGGAGTTCATGCAGCTCTTCTGGGCGAAGCCCCATAAGTTTCATCGTCCTAATAAGACACATTCGCCGCTCATATAAATATATGTTGGTAGCTGTGAACAGGTCGATATCTTTTATCGATTTGAGTTTTGAGCGAGCTGGCAAATGTTCCACGTCGTGCTTTCGGATGATCTCATTTTGGAGTTTTTGGATGGTTTCTTCGTCGATTGGCACTTTGTCATCGTTGTAAGGGACTGGCGAAACTATTTCTGGGTGATATAGATAGCTTCTTCCATTCCACTTGCTAAATTTTACCTCTACTGTGATGTTCGCACCAGTATCCTTGACCCCGACGAGTTTAAATATTGATACTTCTGGGTGATTGTCGGTTATCCAGTGCAGGAAATCTAATGTGCGTTTTTGAATCTGTATTGTTTGGTTGTTGTTACGAGCCAGCCGTACACCGGATGGCGTCACAATCGTTTCTTGAACTAAAAATTCCTTCATGGCTACGAAATTGTGTTCGGTGAACTCTGTAATTGAAACTTGGTTCCTGTAGCAGTATCGAACGAATGATGAAATTTGAGCAGCATATGTTTTGGCGGTTTCTGTTGCATTGGTAGTAGCACATATATTAGTAAGCCACATGTTTATCAAATGGCACGGGCGTCCATTAGGCCATCGAACTAGCACCAAATTATTAATTACTTTGGTTTTTCCTATGAAATTATCTTTGTTTTTTTTGTATATGGGTATTGCCTTTCCGGGCAGCCTAGCTTTCTCATAAATGGTATATAATTGCTTACCCACCGTCTTTTCCTCCTTTGATCACAGTAAGGCTGGACGCGGTAAAGTTGTTGTGGTGTATCAGAAAAGAATAATGTTTTGCCTTTGAGGTCTGAAGTTTTATATCAATACTTGCCAATATTTCGCTTGCATTATTTGAGTTTTGCTGGACGAGAAGCGACATAAATTTGTAAAGTTCAAAATAAGCCATAGAGCTTATGTGCGCATCTAGTAAGGCGCTTTTTGCCTGGTCTTCAGCGGAAGGCATAGGGGCGGTTGGCGGTGTAGCGGCGTTGGGAACATGCAAAGCGAAAGCTGCTGCCCTCATGGACTTGAGATCAATCCAGAGATCCAGTCCACGTTGCTGCTCGCTAAGTTCTAAAGCAGCGCTCTTTAATGAGTTCAACGAGATTTTATCGAACCATTTTGATACCCTCAGGCCACAAAAAAGACGCATTGTGCTTAGCGCATTTATTTCCAGTTTAGATGGATTAATTTTTCTCTCGGTGATCTCTGCTAACCACTTTAGACGAAGTCTAAAATTATCACTTGTCGTATTTCTCATCTTTTCTTTCGCCTAGTTTAATAGCAAAATCGATGGCATAGACATCAGCGTCGTAATTTTCCAGCCTGATTGAATAAGTTTTCATATCAAAGTCGGAGCGATATCCCACTTTGTCTAGATATTTCATGAATTCGCTTTTGCTTATGGTTGATATGCTCGTTGCATCGAAGTGCTTAAGTGCCTCGGCGTGGAGAGCGACTAACCCATCATTTTCTTCTTTTGTTAATATTCCCAGTTCTAAAGCAATAAGCTTGTCGTCGATACACTCGGATTCGTACCGTATCGCTTCGGCATCGGATATGTCATAAGCAGTATAGTCATCAATGTTCCTCCGGTCAGCGTGCCCTGCTAAATATCTAAGCAACTCTTTAGACCCGTCCCCGTAGTGGCGGTGAGTTATCAGGAGAAAGAACTTTCGCATTTCGTGCACGCGGATATACCAACGTCGACCTTTTTTGTCTATTGGCGTGTTAATAATCTCGCAAAAGCTATTCAAGCATAAGTTTACTTTCCACATATTGCATTTCGGTGGCGGGAGCTTGAAACCCCTGCCGGGTATATAAAACAATTTCTCGGCGTGAGGCCGTTCATCATTATAAATTTTAGAGAGTCCAACACCAAGAACTTGAAGGAGTTGAATGGCTCGGGCAGTCAGTGATGGTATCGGGCGTATGATATCTGGGTTAATTCCTATCTGGCCCGCTTTCCCGGCTTCATGTTCCAAGAATGCTCCGCCGCCAGGATTATCAAGCCATAGGCACGCCCGATCGAGATGGCTTATTTCCTTGTTGCGAATTGGCTTAAGCATACCGATGACTAGTGCGCAGGCGCCAAAAAAACTCTCCATAACAGCTTTATAGTGCGTTTCGCCAGTTGGAAAATTTTTTTTCTTTTTGGTTTGCAGTTTGGTAATGTTTAACGCTTCATCTAAGCGCTGGGAAGGCAATCCCTCTATATCCTTAGTCATCCATAGATGTTTAGTTTCTTCAAAAAGCTCTTGCTTCTTCACGGATTGTTTAGAAAGTGAATAATTTTCGTCGATTTCTCTGAATTTCTCGATGTAAAAAATTAAGGAGTTCACAACTGCCTCGCCATATACCGTTACCCACTTCGCTGCTTCATTTAGCGCGTCCAGACCAATGGTGAGCGGGATTAAATTAGTGTGTCCCGGACTTTTGAGGTTGGTCGCATATTCTTTGACCAAAGATTCAATATCGATATCTATTTTTGGGATGTCATCAGGCAATTTGCTATGCCCGTTAAAAAACAACTTCATAAAGTAAAGCTGATCTTTGAAGTGTTTAACGCTCAAGCTGGTATCGGCTGCTTCCTCTATCGATTTGGTATTTTGGGTGTAATGAAGGTTTTTGCGCGTGCCGACCTGCAAAACATCTGCGTTTGTAAGTTTTGGCTCGAATTGCCTAATAAATAATCTGAAGCTCGGCGCGTGAAGTGCTGTAGGTGCTTTTCCCAAGACTTCTGCAATATATTCTCGAGAAAGCATTCCTTTCGTATAATTACTGTCTTGTGCGATACCTACGTAAAAATTATTATCCTGAAAGTAGCGAATGGCTGATGACTTGAATTGCTCATCAAGCTCGTCTAAATTGTCTAGGATTGCTTCAAGGGTACACTGCGTCTCAATCACTTGAAAAAGATGTGTAATGAATCTTTCTTTGAGTAGCAGTGCCGAATTCCAGCCCCCTGTACTCAGCTCATCAGCTATCGCTTCACAAGCATCAATATCAAGCAGCATAAATCCATTTGCTTCAGGCTTATAAATGAATCGGTGTAGATTTATCCAAGATGCTAGGTTGAACGAGAATTGGAGGTAATTCATCCAGCGACCTGGAGCGACGAGTTTGCCGGTAAGAGAACCCATTCGACAGTGGTAGAGCCATTTTTGTAGTGTCGTCAAAAGCCGCTGGTTACTTTCGTCGGTTAAGTTGCTCCCGTCCGGCATTAGACGATTAAAGTCAATAAAGGTAGGGTCATTAATATTTGGAAAGCTGACTGCCCATTTATCACTGCCTATTTCACCCGACACCAACCAGTCAGCCTTATACGTAAAATCACGTTTGTTCAATCTACTTTTCGATTCGGCCTGATTGATCATGGCTCGGATGCGTGCTTCGTTTAAATCTGTTTGGAGATCATTCATGCAGAAGTTACCATCAGTGGGTTCATTATAAAGCCTAAACTAATGGCTGGAATTTCTTGGCTAGGTTTTGTGCTTCAGCGTGTGCTTTCTTTAATAAACTCAATGAATCGCCTCCAATCCTGTCCGCGATTGCGATTTCTGCGTTCGAGGCGGTATTGAAGTCCAGATTAGCGGTTTGGGTAAAAAGTTTTTTTAGGATTACATAGACCCAGAGTGGGAGATCTGTTCCGGGATCAATTTTCATTGTTTCCTCGCGTGGCATTTTTTCAATCACGTCTGCATACGCATAAATCGCTGCGAGGCTTTTTGGACATAACTGAAACAATATTTCACTTTCTACGAACATCTGAATAAGCGAGCTTGGATCAGCAGCGTAATGCCCCAGTCGAGAGCGGATGGCCTCGCTTAAAGCGTCACCCCTGTTTAGGCCCAGGAGTACTTTTCGAATAAAGTTCTGGAGATCTTCTCTTGTTTCAAAATCAGAAGCCTCCTGTTGCCATGGGCTGCCCTCTGTGGAAACTAGAATTAATTTTTGATGTAGGACTCTTAACAGTCTAGTATTCCAGCGGTGAAGCATCCATTTAGGAATGTATTTGGCCTCAACAACTTGAACGGAATTTCCTAGTAGATCTGCTACTGCCTGAAGACTTCCTGTTCGCAAAAACTCTAGTATTCCTTGGGTGCATCTAAGTCGATACAGGTTAACCATGGGTGGAGTTATGCCGACATTTTTTAGCTGCGATGTGTAAATGTCGTACAGAGAAAGTCCTGGATTGGTAGAGAGCGATTTAGTAAAGTCGGGGTTAGACCCTACTTGGTTTCGAGTTGAAATTAGGAAAAGTTTCCGGTAGCCGCTTTTCTTTTTATCAAGAAGTCGCTTCCTCACATTTCTTGTACACCGAATCACATCTTGGACAATTCGTTTACTGAGGGATGGAAGAACCGAAACTTTACGCTCTCTACCGCGCGGCTTGCTCACGCTTAGTGTAATGCGTTTTGTATCAGAATTTCCTCGGAGATAAAACTTTCCATTTTGTGTGTAAAGCTTGACATTGCCTAGAGCAGATGGATTGAACGTTGGGTTTTCAGTGATGATGATTGCGCAAGCAACCGCGCAATCTCTAGGTGAGAGGTTTCCCAGTAGGCGATTAAATGTTTCATTTACCTGGTTGTTTTCAATTCCATCATCTTGCGCGACCTTCCATATACCAGAAGTTATTTTCGGTCTGGTGTGTGAGTTTTGTATAACGCCGTGAAAAAACGGTATTTTTTCAAGCTCTTTGTAGGTTAAGGTTGGAAGCTGGTCGGTAAAATTTAAGTAATAGTGCGCTGCAGCGAGAAACCAGCGCATTCCGTCTTCCGTAGAAGGATCTGCAATATGTTTACCGTTTTTGCGGAAGCAGCCTGACGACAACACATCTTCAATTTCTTCAATTGAAATGCTCTCAATAATAACTCTACCTTTCTCATGGCACCGAAGCATTTTTTCCCAGTAGTCGACGCAGCAATCAACAACTGTGCCTGCTCGAAGGTCTAGGGTCTTTTTGAGATTCAGAAGATACGCGTCATCATTTAGGCTTAAGCCATCTTCAATTAGATATTTTTTTGGTAGCAAACATTTGATGTCCTTTGGTATGGGGGGCTTTTCACGTTGATGGCCAAGGGGGTTGCCATTGTTACTATCTGATGTCGCATTAGAGGAAAGCTTTTCATTAGGGATATATACATCTGACGGAATAAATCCGCTGCGTTGCAGCTTCTTGTAGAGAAAAGCAATCCCTGACCAATGGTCAATTCTCGTTTTGTATTTCCGCCGGGAATCTGTAAGGAAATTACCGTAATGCGATAAGACAAAGCTGTCCCAGTTTTCTGGTTCAGGCGGAAACGGTCGGGAATCGCTTTTAACTTGGCTGAAAATGTTTCTTGCAGACCTGAAGTGACCCCTATAGCTGGTCACAGCATTACTCAGGCACAAGCTTTTGATTCCTTCAGCCATTTGAACGAGCGCAGCTCTGTCAAAACAAGGGGGAACGGCCAGGGTAGAAGAGCGAAACCCAAGTATTGTTTCGTCGTCTGGCCAACTGAAATACAGGGAGTCGTCGGTGATTTCGTAACTGAGCATGGGATTTGGCCATTGGCGAAGGTCTCCTTGAAAAGTAGCCGCTCGTTTGACAGTGTCAAATTTTCAGTGTCAAAAAAGGCTCGTAACCCATTGATTTTAATGAGTATAGGTTTGGTATACCCATTAATATGTCTAGAAAACACTTATGCTGGATATCAACGGCATCCTTGGCCTGGCTGCGTTGATGGGCGGCATCAAGCATGGGGAGCAGTCCTACAATGATGATTCGGCGCGGACCTACAGCGTGATGATCTTGACTGCCATGGGCGTGTCCATGGTGGTGCCGGAATTTATCCCCGAGGCCGACTGGAAAATCTACTCGGCCTTCACCATCGGTGCGATGGTGGTGTTGTATGCCTTGTTCCTGCGTATGCAGGTGGGGCCACACAGCTACTTCTTCAGCTACAGCTATCCGGAAAAACGTCGCAAGCCATCGCCGCAAGAGCACGCCTCGCCGGTCAACCTGACGTTCTCCATCGCGACCCTGGTGTTTGGTGTGGTGGTGATTGGCGCATTGGCCGAGGTGATGTCCAAGACCCTGGACCTTGGCCTGGAGGGCACGGGGGCGCCGCCGGTGATCACGGCGATCCTGGTGGCGGCGATTTCCGCCGCCCCGGAGATTCTGACCGCCTTGCGCGCAGCCTTGGCCAACCGCATGCAGTCGGTGGTCAACATCGCGCTGGGGGCTTCGTTGTCGACGGTGATTCTGACGGTGCCGGTGATGGAAGCCATGGCGCTGTACACCGGCCAGCCGTTTCAGATGGCGATGACCCCGGTGCAAACGGTGATGGTGTTTATCACGCTGATTGTCAGTGCGATCAACCTCAACGATGGCGAAACCAACGCCATCGAAGGGATGACCCATTTTGTATTGTTTGCGACCTTTATCATGCTGTCGCTGCTGGGGGTGTAGGCCTGGCTAGGTGATTTTGCGCGCGGGCCAGAGCCCGTTTTCAAACATCCTGTCGCTTTCCTGTTTCAACTCGGTAATCACACGTGCGACGCAAGGGTCCGTCAACTTTCCCCGGTGGCGGGCGATGCAGATGGTGCGAGTAACCCGAGGGACTATCAGCGCGGCCTGCAATTGCCGGGTGCGTAGTTTTTCCGCAACGGAACTGGCGGCCTGGATACCGAACCAGTTGCCGGTTTCTATCAAGCGCACCTGGAATTCGCCGGAATCTATTTCAATGCTCACATTGAGGGTGAGGTCGTGGCCCGCCAAATGATTGTCCAACAGGGTGCGAATACGGTTGAGGCGCGAGGCCATGACCAGCGGAAACTCCGAGAGCCTTTTGACGTTGATCTCCTGCAGATTGAGCAGGCTGTGACTGCCTACCAAGTAGAGATCTTCCTGGGCGAAGTCTTCGCAGACCACCTCGGTGGAGGATTTGCGGTCGAACAGCAGCGCGATGTCCAGTTTTCCGTCGCTCAGCCAATCCCAAAGATAAGCGGACGGGGACTCTACGACGCGCAAGCGGATTCCCGGGTAGGCGGCTGCCAGTCGGGTCAGGAGTGGGACGACCAATACATTGGCGCAAGAGTAGGGCACGCCTATGACGACTTCTCCTTCGGGAAAATCAGAATCTTCATGTATTTTTTTGTAGGCCATTTCGGCCATGCCCAGTAGTTCATAAGCGCTGCTTAAAAAACGTTGGCCCAATGCAGTCGGCGAAGCCCCTCTGGCATCTCTCGTTAACAATTGCACACCAATAGCTTGTTCGAGTTTGGTCAACGTTACAGTAAGAGCAGGTTGTGCAATGCCCAGTTTGCGCGATGCGGCCGTCACACTGCCTTCTTCGCATACAGTCACAAATGCAATGAGCCTGCCTATATCGAGCTTTCGGGCATTTTTCATGGGTTAGCCTGTCATAGGGTATATATCTTAAATATGGGTCAATCAAAAAACGGTATTTCCAATATAGCCTGAGTAGGATCAATCTCAAGTGATTAAACAAGCTGTGTATTAAAAAAAGCAGAGGTAATCACAATGACGATCCAGGACATTGCATTGAAGTCTATCGAGGGTTTTCATGTTGGCGGAGAGCGCGTGTATATGGACGGCTTTCCGGAACAACTGATGACCAAGGTTCCCGGCGCCGCGCCTATCCGGGTGTCCATGAATGGGCATCACATGGTTGGCCAGATGTATTGCCAGCGGTATACACAAAGCAACCCACGCTCCCCCTATCCACTGGTTTTCCTGCATGGCGGCGGCCTGACCGGCGCCTGTTGGGAAAACACACCGGATGGCCGGCCGGGGTGGTTGACGTTTTTTCTGAAGGCCCGATACGACGCCTGCTTATGCGATGCGTTTGAGCGTGGACGTGCATCCTGGCCTGCCTATCCCGAGATCCTCGCAGGCAAGCCTGAACACCGGACGCTGGATGCGGTATGGCATCATTTCCGCTTCGGTCCGGCGTCCAGTTACTGCGCTGAGGCCCGTGAAGAGCAGGCTTACCCCGGGCAGCAATTCCCGGTGGAGCACCTGGATGTTTTTGGCCAACAGTTCGTGCCTCGCTGGGCAGGTACCGATCACCGGGCACTTGCCGGCTATAGAGCCTTGCTGGAAAAAATTGGACCTTGTGTATTGATCGGGCATAGCCAGGGCGCTTACTACGCCCTGCAACTGGCGCAGGAGTTTGCAGGAACGGTGAAAGGGGTGGTTGCTATCGAGCCATCGGCAGTTCCCGAACTATCCAAAAGTGCACTGACGCTTCCTCCGCATCTAGCCATTTGGGGGGATTTCATTCGCGATAAAAGTGTCATGTGGGAGAGCTACCTTCACAGATGTGAGGCGTACTTTGAGCAACTGCAAAATAAATCGGTAGATTCCCGGGTCTTGGAGTTGCCGACGGTCGGAGTGTCGGGTAACAGTCATATGTTGATGATGGATGCTAACAGCAATCAAGTGGCCGGAATGATTGATGAGTGGTTGGTTAGTCTTGCTTGAAACGTTGAATAATAAAAATAATAATTTGAGAGGGTTTACATCTCTCAATGGGGGGAAGTATGCAGGCTGCAAAGGCAGAGTTGGCGCAAGACAGTGTCTCGGATGATGTTCAGGGCCAGGCACTGATAAGAAAAATAACCTGGCGCTTGATGCCATTAATTATAATTTGCTTTTTTTTTGCATTTTTTGATCGGATCAATATCAGTTTTGTAAAGTTTCAGCTGGAAAGCGAGTTAGGGTTCGGTAATTCGGTGTATGGGCTGGGGGCCAGTTTATTTGTTGTCGGGTATGTGATTTTCGAAGTGCCCAGTAACTTGATGCTCTACAAGGTGGGGGCGCGCAGGTGGATTGCCAGGATCATGATGTCCTGGGGGATTGCTACTTGTGCCATGGTCTTTGTCCAGACCGAATGGCAGTTTTATGTGCTGCGCTTCCTGATCGGCGCAATGGAAGCGGGTTTTGGGCCGGGGGTCGTATTTTACCTGACGCTTTGGTTTCCTTCTGCATTTCGAGGTCGAGCGACGTCGCACTTGTTCCTCGCTTCGGCATTTTCAGGACTGATAGGCGCACCCTTGGCGGGGCTCCTGTTAGAACATATGGATAACGTGTTTGGTCTTCCCGGGTGGCATTGGCTGTTTCTATTCGGAGGTGTTCCCTGCGTTGTGCTGGGGATCGTTGTCTTGAATGTACTCTGTGATCGTGTGGAGGACGCTAAATGGCTGACGCGGGCCGAAAAATCATGGTTGGCGCAAAAAATATCGGAAAAGAACCAATCGTCTTCTGTAGAGCACTCCTTTCGAAGCGCATTGAAATCGCCGATTCTTCTGTTGTTGGGGTTTCTCTATTTTCTCATTCAGCTTGGGTCCCATGGCCTTAATTTCTGGGCGCCGCATTTGATTCGTTCCACTGGGGTGGAGTCGTCAGGCACATTGGGGCTTTTGACTGCGGTGCCTTACGTCTGTGGGGCAATTGCGATGATTACCGTTGGACGCCTGTCAGACCGTTCAGGCGAGCGCCGAAAATTCGTGGCAGGCCTGTTGTTGCTGGCGTCTATCGGATTTCTGTTAGCGGGCTTTTTCGATGACGATACGACGTTGCTGGTGATTGCCCTGGGCGTATTGGGCGGTGGCGTGATTGCCTCCATCCCCGCATTCTGGGCATTGCCGCCGATGATTCTATCGGGAGCGGCCGCGGCGGGAGGTATCGCATTGATCAACACGTTGGGGCAGTTCGGTGGAATCGTCAGCCCATTGATGGTCAGTCAGATCATCGAGTTTACGGGGAGTGCGACGCCCGCGTTGTATGTGATCAGCGCCACCAGCTTGTTGGCGTGCCTGATCCTGATGTTTATGTTGCCGGACAAACTTAAACATAAAGACCTGTAACCAGAGCGCTGTTTTCCCTGCGTTTTGTGCAAGTGCCAAAGCAGCGACCCAGGTCGCTGCTTTGGCATTCGAGCTCGGGCCCGGGCCCGTCTTAGGACGCGTTGATCAACTGCCGCGCCGCCTGGCTGTGATCGGCGATCAAGGCCTTGAGGTCCATGCCCTCGATTTGCCCGTCGATCACCCGCCACTTACCGCCCACCATCACCCGGTCCGCCCGGTCCGCGCCGCATAGCAGCAGGGCCGACAGTGGGTCGTGGCTGCCGGAGAAGCGCAGCTCATCGAGCTTGAACAGGGCCAGGTCGGCCTGTTTGCCCACCGCCAGTTCGCCAATGTCGCTGCGGCCCAGCAGTTTGGCGGAGCCTTTGGTGGCCCAGCCGAGTACGCCTTCAGGGGTGATTTTCTCCGCGCCATAACGCAGGCGTTGGATGTACAAAGCCTGGCGCGCTTCGAGAATCATGTTGGACGCATCGTTGGAGGCCGAACCGTCCACGCCCAGGCCAATCGGCGCGCCGGCGGCGATCAGGTCCAGGGTCGGACAGATGCCGGAGGCCAGGCGCATATTGGAGCTTGGGCAATGGCAGATACCGGTGCCGGCTGCGCCCAGGCGGGCGATTTCATCCGGGTTGAAGTGAATGCCATGGGCCAGCCAGGTGCGGGGGCCGAGCCAGCCGACGCTGTCGAGGTAGTCCACGGTGCGCAGGCCGAAGCGCTGCAGGCAGAAGTCTTCTTCGTCGAGGGTTTCGGCCAGGTGGGTGTGCAGGCGCACATCGAGTTGGTTGGCCAGTTCGGCGCTGGCGCTCATGATTTCGGGGGTGACCGAAAATGGCGAGCAAGGCGCCAGGGCAATCTGGATCTGCGCACCGTCGCCGCGCTCGTGGTAGCGCTGGATCAGGCGTTGGCTGTCTTCAAGGATCACTTCGCCCTGCTGCACGGTCTGCTGCGGTGGCAGCCCGCCGTCGGCTTCGCCCAGGCTCATGGAACCGCGGGTGAGCATGGCGCGCATGCCCAGTTCGCGCACGCTCTCGACTTGCACGTCGATCGCCTGTTCCAGGCCATCGGGAAACAGGTAGTGGTGATCGGCCGCGGTGGTGCAGCCGGAGAGCAGCAGCTCGGCGAGGGCGACTTTGCTGGCCAGCGCGAGTTTTTCCGGGGTCAGGCGCGCCCACACCGGGTACAGGGTTTTCAGCCAGGGGAACAACGGCTGGTTGACCACCGGCGCCCAGGCGCGGGTCAGGGTTTGGTAGAAATGATGATGGGTGTTGATCAGGCCGGGAAGCACCACGTGCTCGCGGGCGTCGAAGGTTTGTTCGCAGGCGATGCTCGGTTGCTGGCCGAGGGCGAGCACTTCGACGATCACACCGTCTTGCAGCACCAGGCCGCCACGGGCGTCCAGGGTGTTGGCAGTGAAAATCGCGAGGGGGTTTTTTAACCAGATACGGGTCGCAGGCATTGGCCGGCTCCTCTGAATGATGGGTTCAGGTTTGCCAGCTCAGTGTTGCCCTGTCTGCTGATCCAGGGTCGCCGGTAAGGGCGAGGTGGGAAGTTTACGTGGAGTGAGCGGTGGGGTCTATCCACCGCTTATCTGCTGGCTTACCAGGGAATGGTCTGTCCCTTGTAGTTGACGAAGTGATGGCCGCCCTTGCCGGTGTAGGCGTTCACTTGGGCGATCAGGCCGCGCACGCTGGTTTCCACGTCCAGGTCGGCCCCTTCGCCGCCCATATCGGTCTTGACCCAGCCCGGATGCAGCGACAATACGGTCAGCTTCTGCTCGCCCAGTTGCGTCACGAAGCTATTGGTCATGGAGTTCAGCGCGGCCTTGCTGGCCTTGTACAGCGCAAGGTCCGGCGCGTCGGGCATGGTCACACTGCCCAGTACCGAACTCATGAACGCCAGCACGCCGCTGCCCTGGCGAATCTGCGGGGCAAAGCGCTGGGCCAGGTTGATCGGTGCCACAGCATTGGTGAAAAACAGTTGGCCGACTTCGGCCTGGGTGGCATGGCCCGGGGTCTGGTTGGCCGGGCCCTTGACGCCGGCGTTGACGAACAGCAGGTCGAAGGTCTGGGCTTTCAGGCGCTGGTTCAAGGCGATGACGGCCTGTTGGTCGTCCATGTCCAGTTGCTCGATCTGTACCGGGCCGAGGGCTTTGAGGGCGTCGGCTTTTTGCGGGTTGCGCACGGTGGCGGTGACTTGCCAGCCGTCAGCCAGCAATTGCTTGACCAGGCCAAGGCCCAGCCCGCGCGAGGCGCCGATGATCAATGCGGTTTTTGGCGTAGACATGAAGGCTTCCTATGGCATCGAGGTTCAGTGAACAACCTTATCAGGTTCAGCGTTGCAGCAGGATTCGTCCGCGGCTCAGGTCGGCCAACTGGGTTTGCAAGGTGTCGATATGGGCTTCGCCGAGGGCCAGTTGTAGCTCCACGCCATTGGCGGTGAAGGTTTCTTCTACCACCAGGCCGCCCAGTTCGGCGACACGCAGCTTGACCAGGGGCAGTTCAGCAAAGCCGCAGGCGCAGCTCAACGGCACACGGCTGATCAGCTCGATACGCTCGGCGTTTTGCAGGCATTTATTCGCGCCACCGCCATACGCCCGGGCCAGGCCGCCGGTACCCAGTTGGATGCCGCCGTACCAGCGGACCACCAGCACCACGACCTGATCGAACCCCTGGGCCTCGATGGCAGCCAGGATCGGTCGCCCAGCAGTGCCGCCGGGTTCGCCGTCGTCGTTGCTGCGGTATTGCCCACCGAGTTTCCAGGCCCAGCAGTTATGTGTGGCGTTGAGGTCGCTGTGCTGCTCGATAAACCCCTGGGCGTCTTGCGGGCTGCTAATCGGCGCGGCATAGGTGATGAAGCGGCTTTTGCGGATTTCTTCGCGAAATTCGCAAAAGCCCGTAAGGGTGAAAGGCATTGAGTCGCTTCGTTCAGAGGGCCGGCTTGATGCCACAGCCTTTGAGAATAATGTGGATAAGGTTGTTACCCGCGTCTTCCATATCCTGCTTGGTCAGCTTGGTACGGCCGGTCACGCGGCAGATCTGGGTGGCAAAGTCAGCGTAATGCTGAGTGCTGCCCCACAGCAGGAAGATCAAGTGTACCGGATCGACAGGGTCCATCTTGCCGGCATCTATCCAGGCCTGGAACACGGCGGCGCGGCCGCTGAACCAGGTGCGGTAGTCCTGGCTGAAATATTCGGTAAGGCATTCGCCGCCGCTGATGATCTCCATGGCGAAGATCCGCGAGGCCTGTGGCTGGCGTCGCGAGTATTCCATCTTGGTGCGGATGTAGCGGGTCAGTGCTTCGGCGGGATCATCCTCGGCGGTCAGGGTGTTGAAGGTGCTGTCCCACAGCTCGAGGATATTGCTCAGTACCGCGATATACAGCCCCAGCTTATTGGTGAAGTAGTAATGCAGGTTGGCCTTCGGCAGCCCGGCGCTCGCGGCGATGGTGTTCATGCTGGTGCCTTTGTAGCCATGCCGGGCGAATTCGTCTTCGGCGGCCTGGATGATCGCTTGTTCATTCTTTTGCCGAATGCGGCTGGCGGGTTTTCCGGCGTGGCTGTTGTGGGCAGGAACTTCGAGGCTCATGGAGGTTTCCGTGCAGATCGATGAATGCGATTGCTGCACAGATAACCCACCCTCAAGCCTCAGACAAGTCCCGATACGATAAAAGCGTCAAAGCGGTTCCAGCGTATCGCTTTCCAGGGCTGGATTTGCGGCAGGTGTTGCGGCCTTGGATTCCGGCAGGAGCAGGCACAACACGATTGCCGTCAGCCCGCCGCTGGTGATGGCCGAATCGAACAGGTTCTGCACCAGGGTTGGCATCAGGTGCAACAGGTTCGGTTGCGCCGCGATGCCCAGTCCGACCCCGAACGAGGTGGCGATGATCAGCATGCTGCGCCGATCCAGCGGGGCCTGGGCCAGGATGCGCACGCCGGCGGCGGCAACACTGCCGAACATTACCAGGGTCGCGCCACCCAGCACGGGTTTGGGGATTTGCTGCAAGACTGCGCCAATCAGTGGAAACAACCCGAGAACAGCACCACGCCGATGTACAGGCCCACATAGCGGCTGGCAACGCCGGTCAACTGGATCACCCCGTTGTTCTGGGCAAAGGTGGTGTTGGGGAAGGCACTGAAGGTGGCAGCGATCATGCAACTGACGCCATCTCCGAGCACGCCGCCCTTGAGCCGGCTTATATAGGAAGGGCCGCTGATGGGCTGGCGGGCGATCATGCAGTTGGCAGTGAGGTCGCCTACGGTTTCGATACTGCTGATCAGATAAATCAGCGCTACCGGTAGGAAGGCGCTCCAATCGAAACTGAAACCAAAATGGAATGGCGTCGGCAGGCTGATCAAGGGCAGGTCGGGCAGGGGCTGGGGCACCAGCTTGCCGCTGAACCAGGCGGCGACGCTGCCCAGCAGCAGGCCGATGATGATCGCGCTCAGGCGTACCCACGGCGTGTTCGAGCGGTTGAGCAGGATAATCGTCAGCACCACGAACAGGCCCAGGGCCAGGTTGGTCGGCGCGCCAAAGTCCGGCGCATTGAAGCCGCCGCCCAGGTCGGTGATACCTACCTTGATCAGGCTGATGCCAATCAGGGTAATGACAATCCCGGTTACCAGCGGCGTGATGACCCGGCGTAACTGGCCGATAAACCGGCTCAACATGACCTGCACCAACGCGCCGAAAAAACACACGCCGAAGATCATTGCCAGAATGTCTTCCGGGCTGCCGCCACGCTGCTTGACCAGGAAGCCCGCCGACAACACCGCGCCGAGAAAGGCAAAGCTGGTGCCTTGCAGGCAGATCATCCCTGCGCCAATCCCAAATGGCCTACGGGCCTGGATGAAGGTACCGACACCGGAAACCATCAGCGCCATGCTGATCAAGTAGGGCAAGTGGGCGGCCAGGCCCAGGGTCGAACCGATGATCAGCGGCGGGGTGATGATGCCGACGAAGCTGGCGAGTACATGTTGCAGGGCGGCAAGCAGGGCGGGCAATGGTTTGGGGCGGTCGTTGAGGCCGTAGATCAGGTCGCTGGCGCTGGAGGATTCTGGTGGCATGGCATGTGGACTCAGGGCTGACGGTTCATGGTCCCTGTGCCTTGCAAAAAGCTGTCCACTTGCTCAGGTTTTGTATGGGGCCCGTATCAGCGGGTCGCTGCCAGGCTTTCGAGGAAGCTTTCCAGCACCAAATGAGGGCGACGGCCTTTGCGCGTGACCGAAGCCAGGCTTAAATCGTAAAAGCGTGTAGCCGGTTTCAGCGCGCGTAGTCGGCCTTGTTGCACCCATAGGCTGGCGTAGTGGTCGGGCAGGTAGCCGATGAAGCGCCCGGTGAGGATCAGGAAGGCCATGCCTTCGCGGTCGGAAGCGCTGGCGGTGCAGTTGAGCGCTTGATAGTGGGCCTGGATGTCGGCGGGCAGGCGGAAGGTCGGCGCGATGGCGTCCTGGCTATTGATGCGCAGGTCGTCCAGTTGTTTGTTTTCGGCGTAGAACAGCGGATGACCCACCGCACAGTAAAGCAGCGAGCGCTCGCTATACAGCGGTTGGTATTCCAGGCCCGACAGCGCGCTGGCCTGGGGCACCACGCCGACATGCAGGCGCCCGTCGAGCACGCCTTGTTCCACTTCGTTGGGGGCGATCATGCGGATCTGGATCTGCACGTCGGGACCGCGCTCTTTCAACTGCGCCAATGCATGGGTGATGCGCATATGCGGCAGGGTCACCAGGTTATCGGTCAGGCCGATGGTCAGTTCGCCGCGCAGGTGTTGGTGCAGGCCGTTGACCTCGGTGCGGAAACTTTCCAGCGCGCTTAATAGTTGCAGTGCCGATTGGTAGACCTCGCGGCCTTCTTCCGTCAGGGAGAAGCCGGCGCGCCCGCGTTGGCACAGGCGCAGGCCCAGGCGTTGTTCCAGGTCGCTCATTTGCTGGCTGATGGCGGAACGGCCGATGCCCAGCACGGTTTCTGCCGCCGAGAAGCCGCCGCACTCCACCACGCTGCGGAAGATGCGCAGCAAACGGATATCGAAGTCGCTGACTTGTGCCAGTGGATCGGGTCGGCGGCTGCTCATAGTTTAGTAAAGGCCTGACTGAAGGTTAGAAGAGTTGCATTTCTTAGACTTTATCTCCGTGGCAATTTAGCTGCAACAACGCTTTTCAATCCCGACGCTGCCTTTTGCCCTGCGAGGTTTTGCTGATGAACATGCCCGAAAACGCCCCATCCACCCTGGCCAGCCAATTGAAACTGGATGCCCACTGGATGCCTTACACCGCCAACCGTAACTTCCAGCGCGACCCGCGCCTGATCGTGGGGGCCGAAGGCAGTTGGTTGATCGATGACAAGGGGCGCCGGGTCTATGACTCGTTGTCGGGCCTGTGGACCTGCGGCGCAGGGCACACGCGCAAGGAAATCCAGGAAGCGGTCGCCAAGCAATTGGGCACCCTGGACTACTCGCCGGGCTTCCAATACGGTCATCCTTTGTCCTTCCAGTTGGCAGAAAAGATTACCGACCTGACCCCAGGTAACCTGAATCACGTGTTCTTCACCGACTCCGGCTCCGAGTGCGCCGATACGGCGGTGAAGATGGTGCGTGCGTACTGGCGCCTAAAGGGCCAGGCGACCAAGACCAAAATGATCGGTCGTGCCCGTGGGTATCACGGGGTAAACATCGCCGGCACCAGCCTGGGCGGCGTCAACGGTAACCGCAAGATTTTTGGCCAGGCGATGATGGATGTCGATCACCTGCCGCACACCCTGCTGGCGAGCAATGCCTTCTCCCGCGGTATGCCGGAGCAGGGCGGTATTGCCTTGGCTGACGAGTTGCTCAAGCTGGTCGAGTTGCATGATGCGTCGAATATCGCTGCGGTGTTCGTTGAGCCGATGGCGGGCTCCGCTGGTGTGCTCGTGCCGCCACAGGGTTATCTCAAGCGCCTGCGTGAAATTTGTGATCAGCACAATATCCTGCTGGTGTTCGACGAAGTGATTACCGGCTTTGGTCGTACCGGCTCGATGTTCGGCGCAGACAGCTTCGGCGTGACCCCAGACCTGATGTGCATCGCCAAGCAAGTCACCAACGGTGCGATCCCGATGGGGGCAGTGATTGCCAGCAGCGAGATTTATCAGACCTTCATGAACCAGGCGACGCCTGAGTATGCGGTGGAATTCCCACACGGCTATACCTACTCGGCGCACCCGGTAGCGTGCGCGGCGGGGCTGGCGGCATTGGATCTGTTGCAGAAGGAAAACCTGGTGCAGAGCGTGGCTGAAGTCGCGCCGCACTTTGAGAATGCGCTGCATGGCCTCAAGGGCAGCAAGAACGTAATCGACATCCGTAACTACGGCCTGGCCGGTGCGATCCAGATTGCACCGCGTGATGGGGATGCCATCGTGCGTCCATTCGAGGCGGGCATGGCGTTGTGGAAGGCGGGGTTCTATGTGCGCTTTGGCGGCGACACCCTGCAGTTCGGCCCAACCTTCAACAGCAAGCCGCAGGACCTGGATCGCTTGTTCGATGCGGTCGGCGAAGTGCTGAACAAGATCGACTGATTTCTTCTTCTATATAGAACAACTGTCGGGCGCGACACGTGTCGCGCCTGTGGACAACTTTTCAGGAGCCTTGCATGAGCCTTATCCAGCATTTGATCAACGGCGAATTGGTCAACGACAGCGGTCGTAGTGCCGATGTGTACAACCCGTCCACCGGCCAGGTGATTCACCAGGTGCCATTGGCCAGCCGTGAAACCATTCAACAAGCCATCGACTCGGCCAAGGCGGCGTTCCCGGCCTGGCGCAACACACCACCGGCCAAGCGTGCCCAGGTGATGTTTCGTTTCAAGCAATTGCTGGAGCAGAACGAAGCACGCATCTCCCAGTTGATCAGCGAAGAGCATGGCAAGACCCTGGAAGACGCTGCCGGCGAACTGAAGCGCGGGATTGAGAACGTCGAGTACGCGTGCTCGGCACCGGAAATCCTCAAGGGCGAATACAGCCGCAACGTCGGCCCGAACATTGATGCCTGGTCCGATTTCCAGCCGTTGGGCGTGGTGGCAGGTATTACGCCGTTCAACTTCCCGGCCATGGTGCCGCTGTGGATGTATCCGCTGGCCATCGTCTGCGGTAACTGCTTCATCCTCAAGCCATCAGAGCGCGACCCAAGCTCGACGCTGCTGATCGCCCAGTTGCTGCAGGAAGCCGGTTTGCCCAAAGGCGTACTGAGCGTGGTGCATGGTGACAAGGGTGCGGTGGATGCGCTGATCGAGGCGCCTGAGGTCAAGGCCTTGAGTTTTGTCGGTTCGACGCCGATTGCCGAGTACATCTATTCCGAAGCAACTAAGCGCGGCAAGCGTGTACAGGCGCTGGGCGGGGCGAAGAACCATGCGGTGCTGATGCCGGATGCGGATCTGGATAACGCGGTCAGTGCCTTGATGGGCGCAGCCTACGGTTCCTGCGGCGAGCGTTGCATGGCGATCTCGGTGGCCGTGTGTGTGGGTGACCAGGTGGCGGATGCTCTGATCGCCAAGCTGGTGCCGCAGGTCAAGGCGCTGAAAATTGGTGCGGGTACTTCCTGTGGCCTGGACATGGGGCCGCTGGTTTCTGCGCAGGCGCGGGACAAGGTCAGTGGCTATATAGAAGACGGTGTGTCTTCGGGAGCTGAGCTGGTGGTCGATGGGCGTGGCCTGAGCGTCAGTGGTCATGAGGACGGTTTCTTCCTCGGTGGCTGCCTGTTTGATCGCGTGACACCGGAAATGCGCATCTATAAAGAAGAGATCTTTGGCCCAGTGCTGTGCATCGTCCGGGTGAACAGCCTGGAAGCGGCGATGCAACTGATCAATGACCATGAATATGGCAACGGCACCTGCATCTTTACCCGTGACGGTGAAGCGGCGCGGTTGTTCTGTGACGAGATTGAAGTGGGCATGGTGGGGGTCAACGTTCCATTGCCGGTGCCGGTGGCGTATCACAGCTTTGGTGGCTGGAAGCGTTCGCTGTTTGGCGACTTGCACGCCTACGGGCCGGATGGGGTGCGGTTCTATACCCGTCGCAAGGCGATCACTCAGCGTTGGCCGCAGCGTGCCAGCCATGAAGCGTCGCAGTTCGCGTTCCCTAGTTTGTAAGGTTGCATGAATAGAAAGCCGGCCATTGGGGGCCGGCTTTCGCGTTTTCGGGGCTTTTTTGACCGATATGACAGAATTGTGAAAATAGGGGTTGACGGCAGATTCTGGAAGTCTATAATTCGCCCCACTTCCGGCGCAGTCGAAACGGAAAACTCCTTGGTAAACAAAGAGTTACGCAGAATTCGACAGCGAGTTGCTTCAGTTCATCGAAGCCCA